>JAQTLI010000371.1:665-3884 GCA_028714995.1 Methylobacter sp.
TGCCATGACTTCCTGGCCGCTTTGGCTGTCGAGCGCCCCGGTCGGTTCGTCGGCCAAAATCACTGGCGGATCATTCATCAAGGCGCGGGCGATGGCAACCCGTTGCTGCTGACCGCCGGACAACTGCATCGGCTTGTGATCACCACGATTTTCCAGTCCCAGACGGTCCAGCAATCGCACGGCACGGCTGTGACGCTCAGGTTTAGACATGCCGGCATACAAGGCGGGTATTTCAACATTTTCTGCCGCCGAGGCGTTATTAAGCAGGTTATAACGCTGGAATACAAAACCGAAAGTCTCGCGACGCAAAGCCGCCAGTTGATCGGCATCCAGCCCCGCCACGTCTTGTCCCAAAACATGGTAGCTGCCGAGATCAGCGCGGTCGAGACAGCCGATCAGATTCATCAGTGTCGACTTTCCGGAACCGGACTGACCGATAATCGCAACGAACTCGCCGGGCCAAACAGTCAGCGAAACGTCATCGAGCGCGCGAACCACATTATCGCCGCTGGGGTAGTAGCGCTGGATGTTTTTGAGCGCCAGTAATGGCGTATCGGCCGGTATCTGAACAGCACTCATAACCGCGGCCCACCCGCCCTTGGATTGCCTTTATCTTTCTTGTTGTTCTTGTCTTCCGCTCGCGCCATGACCTGCAATTGTGTGCCCACTTCAATACTGTCTCGGATTTCGGCAAAGCGCCGGGTTCTCAAGCCGATGTGGATAATCTTTTCCTGCACGCCCTGTTCGCTGACTTCCTTGACCTGATAAGCCTCGCCGTTTTGATTATCTTCATTGCGCACTCTCGGACCAAGCGCAGCAACCGGTATCTGCGGCACTTGCTCCGCCTTGCCGAGTACGAAAAACATCTGCGTACTCATGCCGGTCATCAACTGCCGATCATGATTGTCGACATCGACCAGCACATCGTAAAGCACCACATTGTTGATCACTTCCGGAGTCGGCAGAATTTGCCGGACAGTCCCCTGCCATCGCCGCTCACCTGAACCCAACGTGGTGAAATACACCGCTAAATCAGGCCGTAAGCGCATCACATCAGCTTCGGCGACTTGCGCGCGCACCGTCATGATATCAAGCTTGGCCAGCTGCAAAATCATCGGTGTTTGCTGGTTGGCGTTCAAGGTTTGGCCTTCGCGAGCTTTCTGGTCGACGACCGTACTGTCCAAAGGCGCGTAAATTTTGGTGTAACCGAGATTGGTTTTATCGCCGCTTAACGTCGACTGCACCTGCTCGATTTGCGCCTGAAAAGAAACCGCAGTCGCTGTTGCTTGCTTAATGGTGAACTCGCTGTTCTGGTAATCCTGCAGGCTGACACCCTTGGTTTTAATAAGCGCCCGATTACGATCGTACTGTTGCTGAGAAAATACCACCTGTGCCTGCTGCCCAACCAACTGAGCCTGCAAGTTTTTGATATTAGCCTCATCGGCCTGCACCTTCGCCGCATAAATTCTTGGATCGATCTGCGCCAGTAATTGTCCGGCAGTCACGTTATCGCCGATCTGCACATAGATTTTTTGCAACTGGCCGGTAACCTGAGCACCGACATCGACGAATTCCTTGGGCTCCAACTTGCCTTGGGCGGTGACGTTTTCTTCAATGTCGCCTAGGGTTACTGTAACGACATAAGTGTTTTCGTCTTTAGACTGTTTGGGTTTCAGCAAGCTATAACCGATGGCCCCGGCTACAAGAAGAATAAAAATCCACAGGAAACGACTACGGACAATTTGTCGGAATCTACGAAGACTGGTTCGCAACATGGTGGCGATAAAGAAAGCTGACACAAATTAAACAGGCGGCTATGGAATAGCCATCGCCAAATTCGGATGGTTTACTATAAAGGGAAGTTCTATTAATTGCAATTTGGGACCGGCAATGCTAACACTTTTTCGTAAACATCGCATTTTCGAGTCAACGACTATCCCACATTGCTATTTTCCAAGGAATTTACTCCTTATTTAGGCATGCCGGCTAACAGCTTCAAAATTGATCAGGATAAATTATCACCCAAGCACCACCAGCACCTGATGATTTTTTCCATCATGGAGTAACGGGATTCCGTCAATCTCTGCTTGCGGTACTCCGTCCAACTCAATCAGTACGATACCCTTCGATACTCCACCGGGATTGTTGATGATGATTTCATAGTAAGTTTCGTCGTGTTGATAACTTAAGCTATAACTGCGCCACTTACGCGGAATACAAGGATTGAAATGCATTTTGTCGGCGCGGATATTCAGACCCAGCAGCCATTCCAGACCTGCACGGTAAAACCATCCTGCTGCACCGGTGTACCAAGTCCAACCTCCGCGCCGCACATGGGGTGGTACGGCATAAATATCCGCCGCTATCACGTACGGCTCGACCTTGTAGGCATAGACTCCCGTCCTGTTAGCGCTGCGATTGATCGGGTTCAGCATATGCAGGAGATCTGCTGCCTGATCTCCATCTCCCAGCATGGCGTAGGCGATAACGCACCAGATCGCCGCATGGGTATATTGCCCGCCATTTTCCCGTACACCCGGCAAGTAACCCTTGATATAACCGGGATCCTGCGGCGTCTTATCGAAGGGTGGCGTGAACAGCAATACCAGATCGTCGCCGTACTGGATAAGATATTCACGCACCGAATTCATCGCTGTCCGCGCCCGCTCAGGATCTGCGGCACCGGAAATAACGCCCCAAGTCTGAGCTAGCGAATCGATGCGGCATTCGGTGTTGGAAGCCGACCCCAGCGGCGTACCGTCATCATAATAGGCACGACGGTACCAGGACGCATCCCATCCTTCCGCTTCCACCGAAGCTTTTAGCCTGGCAGAGTGTTCACGCCAACGTACAGCGTGCTCGGTATCTCCGCGCGCTTCTGCCAGACTGGCAAATTCTGACAGCGTAGCAATCAGGAACCAGGCGAGCCACACGCTCTCTCCTTTGCCCAGATGACCAACCCGGTTCATGCCATCGTTCCAGTCACCACAGCCCATCAGCGGCAGACCGTGTGCGCCGACTTTCAAGCTCAAATCAAACGTTCGCGCGCAGTGCTCAAACAGGCTGGCTTGCTGCTCCGATGGAGTCGGCTCAAAATAGGCATCTTCCTGTTCTTGCGTGAGTATGGGGCCTTCGATGAAGGGTGGCATTTCGTCGAGTACTGCCATATCGCCGCTCACCTTGATATAGTGAGCCACCACATAGGGCAGCCAGATAAGG
>JAQTLI010000372.1 GCA_028714995.1 Methylobacter sp.
GGCCTGCACCAACACAACAGAAGATAAGGCTTCCCTGACCTTTGGATCGGAAAACGTATAAAGTTCCATTTCCTTGCACGATGGGCACCAGTCGGCATAAACATCAAGCATGACCCATCGTCCTTGCGCATGAGCTTCATCCAGGATTTTCTGAAATTCATCGGCTGATCTGACCTTTTGAAACGGCAACATCGGCTGTTCTTCGCAGGCGACTGCCGCGACGCATAAAAGCTGCATAACGTCGCGTTGCTTATGAGTGACAATACCTACCAGCAAAAAAACTGCATAAATCGATGCCACCAGCCCGACTCCTTTCCACAGTTTTTTCCATCCCAAATACACCAGCGGAATAATCAGTAGTGCTCCCCAAAGCAACTGGGTAACCATCGGCGGCATGACGCGGCTCAATAGCCACACCGCAACTGCCAGCAGCCCTACGCCAAAAACAGCCTTCGTGACATTCATCCAGACACCGACTTTGGGTAGAAGTTTTCCTGCGGAAGTCCCGATAATAAGCAGCGGTATTCCCATGCCTAACCCCAATGAGAACAGCGCCAATCCACCCAACATCGCATCTCCGGTTTGTCCAATGTAGATCAGGGCACCTGCTAATGGGGCCGTAATGCACGGTCCGATAGCCAAAGCCGAAAGCATACCCATCACCATCGCACCCCACAGATTTCCGCCCTGCTGCTTGGCACTGATAATAACGATCCTGTTTTGTATAAAGGAAGGCATTTGGATATGAAAAAAACCAAACATCGAGCACGCCAACAAAACAAAAATACTGCTGAACGCAATAATCACCCAGGGTTCCTGGAAAAAAGCTTGCAGGCGGCTACCGAAAAGACCGGCTAATACGCCGAAAATCGTATAAGTCACAGCGGAAGCAAGTACATAACCCAAAGACAGAACAAAGGCTCTTCGTGTCGTAAGTCGCCTACCTTGACCGACGATGATGCCGGAAAGAATGGGGATCATTGGAAATACACACGGCGTAAACGCCAGTAACAAACCAAATCCGAGGAAACTTAGGATTACCAGCCACAGCGATCTACCCCCTAGCGAGACGGCGATACTGTCCTGTTCCGAAACAAACGGCGATGAATTGTCGGAAACGGAAGTCATCCCCCACCAGTTGAAACTTTTACCTGATAAATCAAAAGAAATGGTTTGCTGAACAGGCATATAACAAACGCCTGCATCGGCGCAGCCCTGGAAAGTCACTTCTAACATCAGCTTATTCAGTTTTGGATCCTGCCGTTGGAGAGCTATTTCCGCATCAAGGTGCCCCCGAAAAATTTCCACCTCGCCGAAAAAATTATCGTGCTTGGTATGACCGGGAGGAAAGGTCTGCTCTCCCAATTTTATGCCGGGAGTCAACGAGACAAATTTGAATTTTTGATGATACAGGTAATATCCGTTCGCAATATTCCAGGACAGCAACAGCCTGTCTGCTTTCTCTACTTTGGCAGTGAATTGAAAAGCTTGATCAGCTGGCAATAAATCCTCTGAATTAACAGCGAACGCCTGACTGGCTAACCAGAACGTCAGGCAAGATATAAATTTAAAGATTGATAGCTTAGCCAAAAGCGAACCCTCCAAAGAAGTCCCAGTTACTAAAAATTAGACCATAATTTTTGGGGAGATTCATGGATTCCTCAAATTTCAACTGAATTACTATTACATCTCTTCAAATAACAGGATCATCCGATTCGTCTGCCTGCAACAATGCATTACATTGGATACAGCAAATCAAAAACAATTAAATCAGGTTATATCCCATACTAACTGCGTGAAACAACATGGATTATTAATAAAAAACACTAACATCTTTAATATGCTGCTAACCTGTTATCCGTTAAAAATCCGTTCAATAGCAGGCTGCTATGGGATGCACCCTGACTCCTCCCGATGTAAAAGAACTCTTCAATCATTTATTGTTCGCTGACCGGACGGCTGATTCCATTCGGTGCCACAGTTGCATCATTTCACGAATCAAGCGTGCTGATCAGTTTCTGTTGCAGGAGTTTCCTGTCCTATAGACTGCGCTTCAGGCGCCCTATTCTCTTCAGGTGCCGATTCGTTATCAACGACAATAAAGGTTCCTGGAATCATACCCATCCAGCAACTCCACGGCACCACGCCAGTCTCGGGAGGCGTAAACTCAATGACTTGAATGCCCTGTTGCAGCTTGATCTCAAGCCCATACTGCGGCACCACAATCGCTTTGTTGCATTCGGTTAATTCCTTGGCATTGATCACCCACTTGACTGGAATGCCTTTGCGCAGTGTAAATTTGTTCGGCTTGAATCCGGTTTTATCCACATCCATGTTGATAATTTGCTCCGTATCGCAGGAAGGACTTTCTGCTATCGTCGGTGACAATTCTTGCGAAACGCGGGCAACGAGGGTGTTGAAGTCAACGCCGGTGCCCGTTACCGCTAGTCCCCGGTTAAGCATGATTGCCCCCAGAATTATGACGATCACCCCGGAGGCTTTCAGTATTTTGGGCGTCAGGTTTGCCGAAAGCAGACTGGTCAAAAAGCCAAAACCTAACAACAAAGGTAAAGTGCCGATGCCAAAAAAAAACAGGATGGTCGCGCCTTCTGACCAGCTACCTGTACCGGCAGCCATCACATACATGGCCTGTAAGGGGCCGCAAATAATCATCAAGCCATTCAGTAAGCCGATCACAAATGGGTTGCTGTGCTTGCGGTATTCCTTACCGACAAAGCGCATCACAAATGCCGGAGTCTTGATCTGGAAATGGCTCAGCGCCGGAAATACCTCCAGCATGTGCAGGCCGAACAGTATCAGAAAAATCCCCGCCGCGACACCGACCGCGCCTTGCGTGTAAGGTGTGAAGGCAACGACTGAGCCAAATGCGCCAAACAGCGCGCCGATCAATGTATAGGAAAGCGTTTTACCGATGCCGTAAAGGAAATGCGTGCCATACGATTTTTGTCCATTGGTGGCGCTTTTCGCGGTATAGCCCACGATCAAAGGTCCGCACATTCCCACGCAGTGAAAACTGGTCAGGAAACCAATCAGGATCAGCAGTCCATAGCTCACGTCGCGACTGAGACTGGGCATGTCAGTGTGATTCATGAACCAGCTATCGAGCCAAAGAATGAAGCCAATTCCTATGAGCGCAATCGTGACCGCTGCGATCTTTTTTAATGCAATGAGCAGGATGGTAGGACGCGAATCAGCAGGGTTAGGCTCGAGACGCTCCTTTTTAGTATTCATGATTGGAATTGTAGCATGGATGAAATTCTCCTGATTGGCATAGAAGACCGTGAGGCTTGGCGCTAGTAATATGTTTGGCTGATTAATTCAAAAACAGGTTATTCAATACCCATATACAGGTCAAGTATCGATTTAGTTTCTATAAAGTTGGCCCAGGCAATATTGACGGATAATTAATTTCAGTTGAATGAATCCAGGCTGATTATTGTGCAGTTAGTTTCCCTGTTTTTAATAAGGCCATAGCTGCAATGACAGGGCTATTTAACTATTATTGTTAGCTTAAATTATATTAATTGACTTGGTTTTGAAAATTATCTTAAATGAATTACGGTCAAAATAAGGGTATTCGATGAAAACCCTATCTGCGACAACACATTCTACCCGCATGAGACCGGATAAGGGGCAAATGACTATGGAAGACTGTCACTCCTCTAAGGAAGCGCTGATTAAATCGCACTCCAGCGACAATTGCCAGACAAGGAGCTGATGGCATGAATAATCGTAGCATCGACCATAGTGCCTTGAGAGACTAAAAAGTCCTTCTTATTTCAGATAACCATTAATGGTCGCTAACAATTTTTCAGCCAATTGATTCTTCTCCAACAAATGCCGGAAGCTAAGAATCGTGGT
>JAQTLI010000373.1 GCA_028714995.1 Methylobacter sp.
GCGCCAACCCATCGGGGCAGCAACTCCTCCCATAAGGCAATCCTCGCCCCAACGGTAATGCTGGCACGGTAACGACTGGGCAAGCCAATATCATGCCGGGCCTGTTCCAGTGTTAATAACAGTGACTTGGCATGACGCAAAAAGCGATGGCCTGGGAGCGTTAACACGGCACCGGAGCGATTGCGCACAAACAGGATAGTGCCAAGATAGGATTCCAGCCGCTGAATGCGTGTACTGACTGTAGATTGAGTCACATGCAGTCTGTTGGCCGCTTCAAGAAAGCTGCCATTGGCCACTACAGCCAAAAAAGTTCTAATTTGATCAATGTCCATTTTATTAATATCGGATATATCGATACTAATGTCCAATAAATATCGTTTGTCTTATATGACTATAAGATTTTTAATTAGCATGTTCGAAAAAATAAGTTGCTGTTAGACAGGCAGCTATTGAATGGGTTGCCAGTCAACGCTTCGTATCAAAACGCAACCATCAACTGAAGGAGATGAAAATGACAGCAGCAGGGGGAAAAATCGAAAACGATGGAATGCTCTTTGTGGCCCACTGGAATCATACCCCGGAAAATTGTCCTGGCAGGAGTAAAGATGGTGCCCAAATGCTTATTGACTTTTGGGCTAAACGCGAGGAATTCGCAACAAAAGGAGTCAAGATTCATGGAGCCTATGTTGGGGCAACAGAGCATGTCTACTACATCATCGTGCAGGCTAAAGACTACCAGAGCATGCTTGAGTTCTTTCAGCCTCTTATCCCTACGCAGCATGGGGCCATCCATCCTGTAACAACGATGGATGAGTGGACAAAGTTTATTCAACCGGGAGATTAATTAAGACGGCTCATCTGAAAAATGGGTACTGGCAAATGATCGGTCTTATCTTAATGTCGGTGCCCTTAACGCTGCCTGGAGTAAAAAATATGACGCAAAACAACCTTGCTGCCTGGTGGACTAAAAAGGGTAAAGCCCGATATGGAAAATTGGGCTTCGGCTATTTTCTCGGAAGATGTTTCATATTCGGCGATTCTTGCCAACTATGAAAAGCTATGGCGTGTTGCTCCCGGTACTCATTTTATTGAGCGGTTGCCTTGCCTCGCCGATCAAACCTTCGAACCCCAAGATAGGTGAGATGCGCAGGATTCTTGTGGCATCGGTGGAATCGCCGCCGCTTGAGGTGATCCCTGACCTGATTGAAAGCCGATTTCCCGTTTATAGCCAGTATCAGTATCAAGCCATGCCATCCTATCTTTTTCTGGAGGAAAAAATCTACCAAAGTCCTGGCGGGATACTCATCGCTGGCCTGGTAAGCAAAGATGACGTTGTGCCAGTGGCTGGAATGCATCTGACCTCGACGCCCATGGAAAAATTCGCGTCCTTTGAGCCTGCTGAGAACTGGGCGCCAACCCTTATATTGTCGCAGGAAGCGGTCGCGCAACTGAATGGGGAAAGGGTCAAAGCAAAGCTGAGCAAGCAACCTTACCGCCTTCCCATTGCAAACGGGGATCGCAATGCAAATCTCGGCAATTGGCATGACGCCATTGAGCAATGGTACAACCAGGATATGTCGTCCGTTGATTACCGACAGTCCGATCTGGAACAGGTTGATGCTATATTGGAAGTAGGTATCGGCACATACAGGATTTTTGAGGCACAAACCTCATTGCAGGTTTTGCTCAAGCTGATCGACCCCAAGACCGGGCAAATCATCGGAAGAATCAGCGCGAAAACCTACTCTTTTGAGGACTCGCCACAAACTTTGCTCAATCATGAGGCCGAAAAGTTCAAGCAACTTGTGTCACAACTGGGCGCCCAACTGCTTACTCGCGCATTGGGTGACCTCGGGCTATCACTGGATGCGCCCGGGCAACCCATCAACACTATCCAATCAGCGGCTGACAGGTTAACGCCATGACCATTGTCTATGCCAAGCGCCTGCGCGGCTGGCGTTTCATCCTGTTTAATGTCGTGCTTAGTCTGGGACACATGGCCGTGTTGTTTAATGTCGGTGCCTATATTGCGCTGCTGCCACATGTTGCCGGCGATCTGGGCGGGGTATTCATAAGTTTTGGCACTTGGGGCCAGACCTATTTCATCATTGCGCTGGCGCTGGCCTTTCCTATCGCCCGTTGGTTGTCAGGCAGGTTTGGTGACTATCGCTTGTTTATTGCGGCCTTTGTTGTTTATGCCTTCGCTTCCTATCTATGCGCTATCAGCCAGTCCTTATGGCTGTTTATTCCGGGGCGCATCCTGCTCGGGTTTTCAGGCGGAATTACGCTCTATATCGGTCAGTCCCTGATGTTGAAGGAATATCCCGATCAGCTGAAAATGTTGGGTTTGGGAATATGGGGACTGGTCACGCTGATGCCTTTTACCATCAGCTTTCCCATAGGCGGATTGATAGCCGACGAATTTGGCTGGCGCTGCCTGTTTTATCTGAATGTCCCACTTGGCCTGGCCATCGCCGGGATTACTGGTTCATTGCTTGCCGGGCGGGGATTTGAGCGCAGCTACATTCGTTTCGATGGCATCGGTTTTGTTCTCTTGTCCTTGATTCTGGGCGGCATACAGACCATTCTGAATCTGGGTAACGATTTTGACTGGCTGGATTCGCCATTCCTGCGAATCATGTTGATTATCCTGATCATAGCATTACCCTGTTTTATCATCTGGGAGTTCGGTGAACGCCATCCGGCATTCAATGTACGCCTTTTCGCTGACCGTAATTTTTCGATAGGCGTGCTTTGCCTGGTGTTTGGTTTTCTTTCAATCCAGGGGCTGCTTTCTGTGTTGATCGTCCAGCTTCAGGTATTGCTTGGATATTCTTCATTTCTGGCGGGCATGGCTTACATGCCCATGATCCTGCTTGCGGTGCCGGTGACGTTGGTGATGCACGTGCTGCCAAAAAGTGTCGATGCCCGTTTGCTGGCCTGTCTCAATTTGCTGGGTTTTTCTTTTGTCTTTTACTGGCTGGGATTGTTTGATGATCCCGGCTCATTCGATCAAATTTTCTGGCCCATGTTGTTTCTCGGTTTTTTCCTGGGATCATTTTTCATGCCACTGACCAGGCTGACGCTTCATGGGTTGTCCGGTAATCAGCAGATGCGTGCGGCTGAAGAGTCGGGGCTGCTGAGAGTTGTTGCCGGTGCAGTCGGCATCACTTTGCAAGGCGTCGTGCTGTTTCGGCGCGCACCTTTTCATCAGCTTCATTTGGCGGATCACTTCGGGGGGCGGCAGTTCGCTTCCATCGATGTGCTGCAAGGATTTTCTTCGAGATTGGCAGCATCCGGCCTTGATTCTGGTATGATCAAACTTAAGCTTCTGGCAGTCATCAAGCAGCATGCAACCATTCTGGCACTAAACGATGCTTTTCTGCTGGCAAGCTACCTCTTTCTTGGATTGGCTGGACTGGTATGGCTGGCCTATCCCACCCATTTGCCTTTACATCCAACTGTGGTGAAAGAATTAGGGGATATTCGGGCGGAAGAGATAATGGAAGAACCATGATTCGTCAATTCACACCAAATCAACTATTGCTTTTTGGATTCTATGGAGGATTCATGCTCTTGATATCCAGTTGCGCCTGGATACCTCCGGGAGATAAGCCTGCCGAGTTCTTGAAAACCCCATCCATGAAACATGCGCTACCTCTTACGGAGCGAGATGAGACGCCTGCCCCTCCTAAGCATTGGCCACATGAACGCTGGTGGCGAGAATTCGGTAGCTCAGAACTCAACGGCCTCATGGATACTGCCCTAAAGGAAAACATCGGCCTCAAGGTGGCTGCCTCCAGGCTGCATCAGGCGCAAGCCCTGGTCCGCGTTGAAGGTGCGCGACTGCTGCCATTCCTGGATGCGCAAGCG
>JAQTLI010000374.1 GCA_028714995.1 Methylobacter sp.
GTGATAAAGAATTAGGTGAAGATGTCAGGCGTGTATTCGCTCAACTTACCAGTTTGGGAAAAGTGACCAAGCTGAATAAATTATTGCAATCGCCGTTTACCTTACATAGCGGACTGATGGATAAGATTGAAAGAGAAATACTTCACGCCAAAAATGGAAAGCCGGCAAAAATAATTATTCAAGTGAATGCTATTGTTGAAGAACAATCTATTCAGGCTCTTTACCGTGCGTCACAGGCTGGGGTTAAGGTTAAATTAATTGTCAGGGGCGTATGTTGTTTAAGGCCGGGTATTCCGGGGGTATCTGAAAATATAGAAGTGCGGTCAATTATTGGGCGATTTCTGGAGCATGCGCGGATTTATGCTTTTAAAAATGACGGAAATCAGGAAGTCTATGCGTCCAGCGCTGATTTAATGAATCGTAATATGTTCCGGCGTGTTGAAATCTGTTTCCCGATTGAAAATAAAAAATTGCAGAGCCGTATTTTGCAGGATCTGAATTTGTACTTGAGGGATAACACGCAATCCTGGCTGTTGCAGCCTGATGGCAGTTATCAGCAGTTGCTGAAAGCTAAAGATGAAGAGTCGGTTCAAGCCCAAACTATGCTTATGCATGAATTACAATCCTGATTGATTTTAAAAAATGACTATGTTACGTGAAATTGCTCAGCTAGGTGCCAAGGTACTCAGACAAAAAGCGGAAGCAGTTGATGATGTATGCGCTGTTGAAATTCAGCAGATTATCGAGGATATGCTGGGTACATTATCATCGACTCAAGGTGTCGGCTTGGCTGCGCCTCAGATTGGCGAATCAAAACGGATTGTTGTTGTTGCTTCACGGCCTACGCCTCGTTATCCATTCGCGTCGCTGATGGAACCGACGGTTATGATTAACCCTACGTTTCAAGCTTTGGCGGAAACTCAGGAAAAGGACTGGGAGGGTTGTTTGAGTATTCCTGGTATACGCGCCTTAGTGCCAAGGTATCAGGAGATATTGATTCAATATACAGATCAACAGGGTGCTTTGATGGAATCAAAATTAAGCGGGTTTGTGGCAAGAATTTTTCAGCATGAATTTGACCATTTGGAGGGCAGGTTGTATCTGGACAGGGTTGAGAACAATGAGGATATTTTTGCCGAGAGTGAATATATTAAATTGGTTGATGGCATGTTAAATACTATTTCAAATGAATAATTATTCATTGATAAGTCGTGCGCTTAATGTCTTTTTAAAAACATAATTACTACATCAAACCGCAGACTTCTGTTGTTAAAAACAAGCTTATGTTATAATCCGCGGTTTTAATTGCTTGGATTACTTATAAATGGCTAAAGAAGATCAAATTGAAATGGAAGGCAAGGTGATTGACACGCTTCCTAATACCATGTTTCGCGTTCAACTGGAGAACGGTCACATTGTAACTGCACATATTTCAGGAAAAATGCGCAAACATTACATACGTATTCTTACCGGAGATAGTGTTAAGGTTGAAATGACCCCTTATGATTTAACTAAAGGTCGTATCACATTCCGCATGCGCTAATTCCATTAGCTTATGGGGGTAAGCCCATGTCAGCTAGGGAACAGCGCAAGCTTTTGAATCAGCTTTTTTCAGGAACAACCAACTCGTTTCTTTCTATAGCGAAAGCAAGTTCATTATCTTTTACGTAAATTCGCACATTACCACCGTGCACCAGCTCGCCAAACAACAAGTCATTAGCAAGAGGCTTTTTGATTTTCTCTTGAATGAGTCGTGCCATAGGTCTGGCCCCCATTTTTGGGTCACAGCCATTTTCAGCCAGCCACAATCGAGCATCGGAATCTAACGCTAGCGTCACATGCTTCTCAGCCAGTAAAGCTTCTAATTCAAAGATGAATTTATCAACCACATGCCCGACGATTGAAATATCAAGCGGTTTAAATTGAATGATAGCATCCAGACGGTTGCGAAATTCCGGTGAAAAGCTTTTCTCGATAACTTTTAAATTGTCGGTGGCGTGATCCTGGTGAGTAAAGCCCATAGAGGCTCTGCTGCCTTCTTCCGCGCCGGCATTAGTGGTCATTACCAGAATAATGTTACGGAAATCTGCCTTACGGCCGTTATTGTCCGTTAATGATCCATGATCCATTACCTGTAACAGCAGGTTAAACACGTCAGGATGGGCCTTTTCCAATTCATCAAGCAGCAATACTGCATGTGGATGCTTGGTAACCTGCTCGGTTAATAAGCCGCCCTGATCGAAACCTACATAGCCAGGAGGTGCGCCTATCAATCTGGAAACGGTATGGCGCTCCATATACTCTGACATATCAAAGCGGATCAATTCCACGCCCAATACTTTAGCCAGTTGCCGCGTTACTTCGGTTTTACCTACGCCCGTCGGGCCGGCAAAAAGAAATGAACCAATTGTCTTTTGAGATTCTCTAAGTCCTGCACGTGATAATTTTATGGCTGATGCCAATGCCGAAATCGCTTCATCCTGTCCAAAGACCAACATTTTTAAATTCTTTTCCAGGTTGGCAAGCTTGTCAATATCATTGGAGGATACTGATTTCGCGGGTACTCGGGCAATTTTTGAGACGATATCTTCTATTTCTGCGACATCTATAACCCGCTTACGGTCAGCCTCAGGTACCATGCGTTGTCTTGCGCCGGCCTCATCAATGACATCAATGGCTTTATCAGGCAAGTGCCGGTCGGTAATATAGCGATCCGATAATTCTGCTGCCACGCGTAATGCATCAGGAGAATATTTAACGTCATGATGTTCTTCGAAACGTGATTTGAGGCCTTTAAGAATAAGGATGGTATCTTCAACTGAAGGCTCAAGTATATCCACTTTCTGGAATCGACGCGCCAAGGCATGATCTTTTTCAAAGATGCCCCGGTACTCTTGATAAGTTGTCGATCCAAGGCAACGTAATTGACCGGAAGCCAAGACAGGTTTAATTAAGTTGGATGCATCCATAACCCCGCCCGAAGCAGAGCCTGCACCGATAATGGTATGAATCTCGTCAATAAATAAAATAGAGTCGAGTTCTTGCTTTAGTTGATTGACCAGTGCCTTAAGGCGTTTTTCAAAGTCGCCACGGTATTTTGTACCGGCAACCAGGGCACCCAAATCCAGCGCATAAATCACACTGTTCATCAGGATTTCAGGGACATCTTCTTCAACGATTCTTTTTGCCAGGCCTTCAGCAATAGCGGTTTTACCAACTCCTGCTTCACCTACCAGCAGGGGGTTGTTTTTACGACGCCGACAGAGAATCTGAATGGTTCGTTCAATTTCAAGTTCCCTGCCGATTAATGGGTCAATATTACCCTTTAGCGCCTCTTCATTAAGGTTGGTTGCGTATTTGTCTAATGGACTGCCTGAAGCATCAGTATCGGAATTGATGGATTCTGATGCTCGGGTATTTGGCGATTCATTTCCGTGATCGATTTTTGAAATGCCATGAGCCAGATAATTAACCACATCCAAGCGTGATATATCCTGTTTATTCAACAGATACACTGCATGAGAGTCCTGCTCACTGAAAAGGGCTACAAATAAATTAGCGCCTGACACTTCTTTTTTGTCGGATGCCTGAACATGAAAGACAGCGCGCTGAAGAACTCGCTGAAACCCCAAGGTGGGCTGGGTTTCTCGCTGAATGCCTTCCGGAATCAGTGACATAGTCTCATCAATAAATTGTGTCAACTGGCCTCGTAGTGCATTAATGTCACAACCACAGGCTATCAGGATGGGCTCTGCAGAAGCGTTTTCTAGCAATGCCAGCAGCAAATGTTCAACCGTGATAAATTCATGGCGTTTGTCATGCGCATTTTTAAAGGCATGATTCAAGGTAATTTCAAGTTCTTTACTTA
>JAQTLI010000375.1 GCA_028714995.1 Methylobacter sp.
GTACACTATTCTGCGCATTCAAACTATTGTGGATGAAGCCTCCAAGGAATGGGAGGCAGAACAGAATGTTATCGAGCGTAAAGCCGAGCATTTAGCGCAAATTCTCTCAAGAGAAGAAAGCAGCAATCTCGTTGATGCTTTGACGTTCTCTATTAGAGAAATCATGAGAAATGTTTTTGAGCACAGCCAATCCCGAAGTCTTGAATATTGCGCACAATTTTGGCCTTCGTACGATAAGGTTGAAATAGCCATCCTTGATAACGGCATTGGTCTCCGAGAATCTTTAAAAGCAATCCCATTCATACAAGTGGAGAGCGACTCTGATGCAATTCAGCACGCGCTTATGCCGGCGATATCAAGTAAAAATTATGAAGGGATTAGAATAGACAGAAACAACCCTTGGCACAATTCAGGCTTTGGTCTTTATATGATTAATCGTATTTGTCGGCTTGGTGGTAGTTTTCTGATCTGCAGCGGCAATCATGGAATTAAGTTAGATGGGAGTGGAAAGCAGCATATAGACTTGGGGCATTACTGCAAAGGTACCGCCGTTCGAATGGTGTTAAATACTAGCAAGTTAACAGAGTTGAGTAAGATGCTCGCTGTATTTAGGGATGAAGGTTACGGGATTGCAAAAGAAATCAAAGGTATTGGCATGTACACCGCCTCAGCCGCTTCTCAAATGCTTTCGAGGGATTTCAATAAAAATGCCTAACAGCAGCCCGGTAACGGTAAGGCGCGATCCGTAAGGTACAATAGGCGTTAGCCGTATTGCACCGCATGTTTCGCAAAGTGCGAGTAGAAATGTCGGGCAACGAAAAGCTGTTGCCCTCCCTACCCGACTAGGATCGAAGCTCTTTTTCCATTTTTTTACATTGCCCGGTATCCAGCCATCGCTCGCACCATACATTCAAAGCTGTAAGGCGGATTCGCGCCAGCAATCCGCCATAATCGGTATAATCAAATCTGATTATGGCCCGGGCTTTTTCAAGCGATTTTTATGGTCTAATATCTTGGATATTGTGCATCAAATGGCGGTTTGCTGGCGCGAAACCGCCCTACAACTATTTTATAATTGGGAGCAAGTTCATATGAGAAGTTATACGGCAATTGTGGAGCGATGCCCGGACACGGGTTTTTATGTCGGCTTTATTCCTGGGTTCCAAGGGGCGCATACGCAAGCAGAAACCTTGGATGAGCTGAATCAAAATCTTCGGGAGGTTGTTGAAATGTTGCTTGAAGATGGTGAGCCGATATTGGAAGCCGAATTCATCGGTACCCAAAATGTTGTTGTGGCTTAAGCATGGGACACTTGCCTGTTCTTAAGCCTCGCGAAATCGTTGCACTGCTTGAAGTATTGGGATTTAGCGAACTTCGGCAGCGTGGTTCACACAAGCAGTTTCGTCACCCCGATGGCAGATGCACAACAGTGCCATTCCATGCAGGCCGTGATGTGTCACCGATTTTACTTCTGCAAATTGCGAAAGATATTGGATTAACAGTTGAGGAGCTTCTTAAAACGCGGTAAGGCGCAATCCACCACATGTCGAAAATATCAATATATTTGTACACGTTCTCTTTACATGTTTATCGCATCGACATATAGTAACTACATGTCGAAATATTAAGCATTATTAAACATGACGTGGCAACCCGATCAACCTTATAACCATTTACCGTTATTTCCACCTGCTACGGAATTTGAAAGTATTGCGGTTCTAAAAGCATGTATTCCTGCGCGGGCGGCATTAGCAGAGCTAAAAAAAGCCGGTGAATTGCTACCCAACCAAGGTTTATTGATTAATTTACTGCCCCTGCTGGAAGCCCAAGGCAGCTCTGAAATCGAGAACATCGTTACCACCACTGATAAACTTTTCCAGTACGCACAAGAAGACAGTCAGGCTGATCCCATGACTAAAGAAGCGTTACGTTACCGAACAGCTCTGCGTCAGGGTTTTGAAGAGCTGAAGCGTAGGCCCTTATGTACCAATACGGCTATGGAAATTTGCAGCACGATTAAATCGGTACAAATGGATGTCCGCAAAGTCCCTGGAACCACGCTAAGTAATCAATCTTCCGGGGAAGTAATCTATATACCACCGGTGGGCGAACAGGTAATCCGCACTCTGCTGAGCAACTGGGAAGCTTTTTTACATACAGATGACGACATCGATCCGTTGATAAAAATGGCGATTGCCCATTATCAGTTTGAGGCCATTCATCCCTTCACTGATGGTAATGGCCGCACAGGGCGTATTCTTAATATTCTGTTTCTCATTGAGCAAGAACTCCTCAGCCTACCCATTCTCTACTTAAGCCGCTATATCGTCCAAAATAAACAGGACTACTATCGACTGCTACTCGGGGTTACCAGGAACCAAAACTGGCAAGACTGGATAATTTTTATACTTAAAACAGTAGAAACGAGTGCTGGCTGGACCACCCGGAAAATTGAAGCGGTGCGGGAATTGATTGAACAAACAACGGAATATGTTCGCAATCGGCTCCCTCAAATTTATAGCCATGAGCTGATACAAGTGATTTTTGAGCAGCCTTATTGCCGAATACAGAACTTGGTGCAACAAGACATTGCCAAGAGGCAAACCGCTTCGGTCTACCTTAAGCAACTGTCTGATATTGGTGTCTTGTATGAAATTCAGGCCGGAAAAGAGAAGTTGTTTGTGCACCCGAAACTAATTCAACTTCTGACTCAAGATAATAACGACCTCATCCTATACAAGGCATAATACTAACGACAATCGCTGGATTAAAGCTGTAAGGCAATGGGATGGACTTATTCTGGCCTACGCCCGATTCCCAACAAAAAGCTGTTGCCCGACTAGGATCGAAGCTCTTTTTCCAACTTTTTACATTGCCCGGCATCCAGCCATCGCTCGCACCATACATTCAAAGCGGTTGCGCTGCCTTTCATTAAATCAAATTCCCGCTTTGCTTCGCCCGGTTGTTCGGATGGCCACCAGCTGTGCGCTGCAAACTGTTTAACAATGTAGTTGCAGGCTTTGGACAAATCAGCCTCTGTTAGGTCTATTTTCTTTGAATTCATAAGGTTCACCATTGCAATAAAAAGTGGGCGAAGGCAAAAATTAACATCATACGCTGATCGTACTTTTCGTCGATAGCTGCGCCCAAGCATTTACCAATAACTGGTATTAACAGATCAATTAAAGAAAGCTTAAAAAATGATTCAAGCTGAGCAATGTGCGTTTCCGTACAGAACTCATCTATTTTTAAGCGTAGGGTTTGAAACTGATGAGGCAAAATAGTTTATTTATTAAACATGAACCTGTTAGGAGGACGTATGGATATTCAAGTCAGCGGTTTGCTAGGTTTTATCGTGCTTGTCCTGGACATCTGGGCCATTATCAGCACCCTAAAAAGTGGCGCTACAACTGGATCGCAAGTTTTATGGGTGCTTTTGATTTTACTGTTGCCCGTTGTCGGTCTGATAATTTGGTGGTTTGCGGGGCCGAAAGGTGCTTAATCAACTGGTCAAATGAAGATAGAAGCTGTCAGCCAGTGGTCGGGGTTTTAGCTGTGACAATAATTATGAATATACCCTCTCCCACTGGATTTCTTCTCATTTCCAATAGAACGGACTTGCTATGTTCGATTACAACGTTAATCTCACAACAGAATGTTTAAATACAGGAGATCAAAGGGAATGTTGCTAACCAGGATAATCTTGCTTGCTGCACTGTGTTGCCTTACCGCTGGTTGCGCTAAACCCGACAGCTTTCCTTCAGGGCAGTGGATTGATTTATCCTATGATTATTCCTCAGAAACCATATATTGGCCGACAGCTGAAGCATTCAAATTGGATACTGTCACTGCCGGTGTGACGGA
>JAQTLI010000376.1 GCA_028714995.1 Methylobacter sp.
CGATAATTTCCCACGCGCTTTCAAATGCGTTCAGGATCCCGGCAATATGTTTTATGGCTTCTTCTATGCCCTGACTCTCGTTATAAGCAGGAATAACAGCGCTGATCACCGGGCTTTCTTTGGATGTTAAATTCATGGTACTAATTATTCTAATTTTGATAATGACTCAAACGGATACCAAATTTCTCATACAAGTCGTGAACTTTTTGGCTTTGTATTAACGCCAACTCCCCATCCCAATCATGGTAAGACCTAAGCCTGGAATCTGAAATCTCACTGGGGTCAAGCCGTCCGGGATGGCACATCAACTCGTAACTTCCTCCCGGCTTAAGCTTAGCAAAAATTGTTTCTAAATAATCGTAATCGAGCTTTCCACTTCGACTTAGGCCTAAAAATATCGGCGTTTGCACTTTAAGCCGGGATTGATTGATGGTTTGCATGGCTTGCATCAAGGTATTGCGAAGCAGCGCCGTGACTCCAAAAGGCGCAAGCCATTCGGCTCGAGTGAACCGTACATGGGGGATTTCATATTCCTGAGCCAGTTCTAACGCCAGTGGAAACAGAACCGGCAACATATGGATATGCTCATGGGAATTCAAAAACAGCAGTTGTTTCCGCTGACAGGCTTCGATCTGCGCACACCATTCGATGCGAACTTCCTGGATACTAATTTTGCCTGTCAAAATCATCAAACTCATCCAATAAGCTCCTGGGAAACAGCCATCCCAACGCGACAGCTTTTCGGCCATGGCAGCAGTCAATGGCTGCCTGAAAGTCAGATTCAGATGTACGCCTAAATCCAGACCTTCAATAGAATCCAGCCACTCGAGCTGAGTTTTCAAATCGGGGCTATTTGCCAAAATTCCGGTAGCGGTCAGCCCCCCCGAACCCGCCGCTTCCAATATGCCTTGACTGATACAGGGGAAATAGCCGTAGTCATCAGCATTGATGATTAGATGGATTGGTTCTCGAACAGTCATCTTCTTTCAACGCCGCTGTCGTGAAATAGTTCGAATCCTCTATAGCTTTTAACCGGTTCAAGACGCAATTTGACTGCTTCAGGCAAACTGCTAACCAAGTCTTTTTTGAGCACATAAAAATCGTGACTTGGATCTGTCAAGCTATCTTGCAATGCGGCAATCTCAGTCAATAGCAAGGCCTTGCCTTGCAGATAAAATTGTGCCGAATAAGGCCTTTCCTTAAAATATATCAAGCGTTCATCAGGGCGTGACGCTTGCTGATAAGCTGCCACTAACGCTTTTTGCGACCTAAAAAAATCCATATTGGGAAATTGGTAAGCGATCACCAGGCCCAAAAACGACAATGGTACGCACAAAGCAAAAGCCCAACGGTATTTGGATGGCTTCAGCAAATCGGAAAGTAATAAGGCAAAACCCGCTAATCCCGGCAAAGGATAAGTCCAGATGATATTAGCCGAGAACGTGAAGAAAAGCAGCGGCGATGTCATCCAAAGCAAACAATATAAACGCCAACCAACGTTTGACTGAAGCAACTCAACTGGCTTTTTCTTCATCAAGGTGGTTATTACTATCTTTAGAAAAATCAAAGACCAGGGAAAGGCTGCACCCAACCAATAAACCCAGATTGTTCCACGCGGATGAGCATGGCCGTTGCCATAAAGATCCCCCGTCCAACCACTCTCAGTGAAACGTTTCCAGTGTTCACCGATGAAAAAATATTCTAAAAATCCGGGAGTTTTATGTTCTGCAATCAAAAACCAGGGAACGCTGATGCATAGCATCAACAGCGTACCTTTGAACCAGGGCAAACGTTGCCAGACTCTCGTCCATTCATTGGAAATTGCGGTCCAAAGCCCAATGCTTATTCCAGGAAGCACAATCGCAATAGGTCCTTTGGCCATCACGCCGATACTCAAACCAATGAAGAAAAGATAAGCCCAGAAAGATTTGCCTTCGCGTAATGCCAGCCAGAAGGATGCGAGAGCGAGCGTAATGCCAAAATTCATACATATATCCATCTCCACAGCGCCGGACATCACAAAAAACAGCACGGAACTGGCGAGAATGATGACAGCATTCCAGGCGTTAGCTTGACCACGCTGCACTCTGGCCAAATGAAAAATAATCCAGGCTACGCCCAAACTCAATAAAAGCGATGGCAGTCTGGCGGAAAAATCATTGACTCCGCCCATCCATAAACTTGATGCAGTCATCCAGACCGTCAACGGCGGTTTTCCCCAGAAAGGCACGCCATAATCAATTAATGGCGTCACCCAGTTTCCGGTTTCCAGCATCTTACGGCCCATTTCCGCATATCTTGACTCGGAAGGATCATACAGCGGATAAAGTCCTAGTGTGGGCACTCGTATTGCTAAGATAATCGCGAGCAAACCGAATCCCGAAAAGATTTTTTGTATCATCGATATAGGCTTATCATCAACCGTATTTCCTGAAATATCCATTTGAAAAGTCCAAAAGCTATTGGCAAAAAAATTCCAGATCAACACCACCATCGTGGTCACGACCTGGGCATAAAGATAGTATAAATGAGGAGTCAAAAAGGCCATCAACGCCAGGTTTAAGCACAAACCAAGCGAGGCGATTAACGCAAACTTCGGGAAAGTTTGAACATGCGACTGCTGACTTTTGAACGTCAGCGAATAATTTAAAACATAATTGACGATCAAACCGGCCAAAGCCCCACACCCGGAAGCCCAGACCGGATTGAAACTGTAGAATTCAACTAGAGCATAAAGTATCGAATAATGCGCCAAGGTCCCGATGACGCCTACTAGCGAAAAAGCCATAAATTTAACGATCATGTAATCCTATTTTTGTTAAAAATCGTAAAAAATGTTGCCTTATGCCATCGATGATTTTTTAGTATGCATGACCTTATTTTTTAACTCTGAAAGTGTACGCTTGATTTTTTCCCATGTGGCAGACGATTTCTCGGAGTGCAGAGTTTCCTTAACCACATCAATCTCCGTATAAAGCACTTTATAGTCATCCTTGTTACCGTAGCCCAGTAGTTCGGCGAGTTTCAACTCATCCTTGGCCGCATCTGCTAATTTCAGGATTTCTTCTCTACTTTTTTCCTTGGACAGATCTTTCTTATTCTCCAACTCAGATGCTTCGTCCAGCAAAGTTTCAGCGCGAAGGATCGGCAAAGGGAAAACTTCTGTAGTCTCGACCAGCATGTTTAAAACCTTATTTAAAACGTCTGCAGCCTCATTTGATTTTCCCGTATCAATCAGAGCCACAGCATCTTTAATAGCTGTAGGAAATGAACCCAGCGGAATGTTGATAGTGCTAACTCGTATTTCACTGGCCAATTGGGCAAGTATCTGTCTAGCATCCTGTAATTTACCTTCACCAAGTAAATCATCGGCTTCGCCAATCGCTTTTTCGACTGTTTTAGCATCGCCTTGAAAATCGGAAACATCAAATTCAATGTCAGCGGGAATCAAAGCCAGAGCAGGATTTTTTGCCAGAATAATATCCAGTTTCCCTGAAACAGTCCGCAAGATCGAAATGGCTTTTTTGCTATCATTTTTCTCTAAAGCCTTAAGCGCTTGCTGGGTTCCCAACACGGCTTCATTAGCTTCATCAACAATTTGCTGTTCTTTTTCTGCCAGAATTTTACGTTTTGTCGCCGCTGTGCTTTTATCAATAGTGGAGAAAATAGATGGGGTTTGCTTTTTTTCGGCGTCTGCAAAAACATCCACAGGCAAAGAAAGCGATGAAATCAAGACCAATGCGGTATATGTTGCTATTTTATGGAAATATTTTTTCATATTATTTCTCTCAGTTAAGGTTGCTTTTAATGAACAACCACTCAAATTGAATTTAGTAAGAACATGCTGACTCTAGCTATTT
>JAQTLI010000377.1 GCA_028714995.1 Methylobacter sp.
GGCGCGATCCAGCCGGGTGATCCAGCTTTCACTATATTTTAAGTAATGGTTCTGGTGGGTAACCGCCATGACTGCGTTCATGCGATCGATAGGAATAGATCGAAAAAGATCATTCTCTTGATCCTTGCCCTTTTTGCTAAAAATTGCCTCCAGCTCTTTAATAATGGTTTCCGGATCAGTATGAGTCAATGTAAATAGGCCAAAAGATTGCCCCTTTAACACATCGATATCAAAAGTGCTGACCATGTCCATGACCCGCCCCAGTTCATCAGGGGTACCAGAAACGATTAAGACATTGCGCGCGCCATCGACATTGAGAATGGTCTTTTCCTGAACCAGCGGTTTCATCACATCGATAAGATCTTGAACGGCGACATTTCTGATCGGGATAACCCTGACTTGATAGCCCGCCCTGCCGGCGGCGGTATCGGGGCCTGAAAAACTGGAACTAGCCAGAGCTTCGGTATCAGGTTCGATGTGGTAAATACTGGCATCCTTGATCAGCACGGCATTGTTCATGCGCAGCAACATTTCAAGGGTGGGAATTAGCTCGTCCTTGCTTAAGGGATCGGTTGTTTGTAGGGTAACCTTGCCTGCCACTTTTGGACTGAGCACATAGTTTTGTCCGAGTATGTCGCTTAGAATAACCTTGGCCACTTCGCCCAAATCGGCTTCGTCAAAATTGAGGCTGTACGATCCTTCGCCGCTACGCTTGGTTTTTCTGTGCTCAATTGTCGTATCCGGTACAAACCGGTTGGTACCGGGAAAAAGTTCAGGCTTGGGCCGAGTTTTTTCAGTAGCGGGCGCTTTGTTTTGCAGTTCATCAAAAACCACACCGGTCTTCTCCTCTTTTTTCACCGGCGCCAGTGGCAATTTTGGGGCCGGCTTGGGACCAAGTAACTCACAACTTGACAGCGTTAAGCCTACGACTACCAAACAGGAAGCTGTAGTTATTTTTTTTACATTAATCATTGGTTATTCTCAGATGTATCTTCAGTAGTGTCTTCGTTGTCTTCTGCTGGTTCAGGAGCAGCTGCTGGAACAGAAGCAGGCGCAGGTGCAGGTGCAGTTGGCTTTGGGCTTTTTGCCGCCGGTGGTAAAGCTTTTAATTTTGGTTTTCGGAGCAGTAGTTCCTTCTCATTACCGCCTTGTTTGAGCATGACTCTGTCCTTGTTTATTTCGGTCAGTTTCCAGCCGTCAAGATCATCACCTACGGTTATTTTTCGATAATTGTCTTTGGCAACCTTTGATTTAGACCGGCTGAATAATGCCGATATGGTTTTTTTTGTACTGTAAACTCCGTTCAGCTGCCAATCGAAGCTTTCCGATTTGGCGGCCGCTTGCACTTCTTCGGGACTCGGCTCATTTACAGGTTTTCTGCCTTCAATAAATAATGGCCTGGCAACCAGATCAACATAACTTTCTTCCGGCTGTTTTGTCAGTTCTATTTTTGGCAACTCATCTGTTTTATAGTCTTTCAGTTTTTCCGAGCTTATCGATGTCAGCAATCGGTGTTGCCTATAGCTTGCGTACAACCACTCGCCGGCAATAATCAAACACAGTCCAATACAGGCAGATACCAGAAATTTTATGAGTTTAATATTCATTACGGCTGCTTTCTCATAAAACTAACTGCTTGAAAATTAATATTTAAATTGTTACTCTGTTCGATCTGGCGGGTTGTCCTACTTCTTACGCCGCGCATCGGTCTTATATCTATCTGATTGATAATAATCAGCGGAATTGATGTTTCTATCTTGTACAGCACCGCCCGTAGTATTTCGCTATTACCCGTCATCCTAACGCTAACGGTTATCCGGCTAAAATTATTTTTGGTGCTGACAGGAAGCACCTGAGTACTGCTCAATTGCCCGCCCGCATCTACAATCGCTTTTTTAATAAACTCCTGAACCTCAGCGGACGCTAAAGCGCTAGTACCCTGCCTGTTCAAAAGCCCACGTTCTTGATATTGCTCTTTTATGGCGTTCATGCTTTGAATGACTGCGTCTTTTCTAGCCAGAATCCGCTCATATTGCTGCAGACTGAAAACAAGATTTTTTTTAGCCTCATGCAGCTCCAGACCTTTGTTAACTACCGGTAATATAACGACCAGACTGACAATCAGTATCGCCGCAACCAGCAGACCTACTGCTAACAATCGCTGGAATTGCTTACTACTTAACTTGGCCACTTGCGCCTCCCGATTTTAACTGCATGGATACAGGCGCAACGGTCAGGGTCGGGGTAACGTCAACGGTAATCTGGAACCGTTCCCGTCCGCTGGTTTTATCCTGAGTGACCGGCGAAACGAACCGGGCGTTGGCGAACAATTCAGAGTCTTCCAAAACGCCGATCAATGTTGATGCGGCGGGTGACTGGCCCTGTATTTGCAGATGCCCGTCCGAGTACTGCGCATAGGTCAGCCAAGTATCGTCTTTCATTAGTGCGCTTAAGGTATTCAGCATATCAACTACCGCTGGAGCCGCACTTTTTTCTGCTATCAATTGTCGTGTTTCGTCTATCATTGCATCAATCTCCTTCTGCAAGGCCTTGACTCCCTTGGCATCCTTTTCGATAGCATCGATTTTTTTCTGTAAGGCATTGACCGTCTGATATTCAAACAAGACCGGCATCACCAGCACGGCACCCAGTAGTAAAAATACCGCAGCAATCAGCGCTGTATAAATCAGACGCGGTGCATTTGCGGTTTTTTCCCTTAGGCCTTCCGGTAATAAATTGTAGCTGTCATAGAGTTGCTCAAGATCATTTGGCGACGCCTCATAATCAACAAATAGCGGCGACATGCCCATTGCCTTGATGTCTTCATATAGCACATCAAGCGTTTCCTTGGGCGTTAACACCAGCATAACCCTGATTTGTCCAGGCTCATTCTCACCCTCCAGCGGTTTAACCGCAAAATAAACCTGTTCCGCTTTAAACGGCGTATAGCGATCAAGTTCATAGGCAACAACCTGGAACAGGTTTTCTTTTACGGCGACCGGCAAGGCAAGCTCTTTTTGAATAGCCTCTTGCTCTGTTAGCCGGAGTATTAAATCCGCTTTAGCCAGTCTTTCATCTTTGGCCAACAAGGCTTTATATTGCTCTATGCCCGATGCGTTGCGCTCCAGCACTGCCACTGGCTCGGCTTGCCCATTCGCCGCGCTGGCTTCCGGCTGGTTTGCGGCATACTCACCATCACTGGCGCTATGCACATAAGTCAGCGCCAGCTGATTGCCTTCGGGACGAACGATAATGAAGCCCTCTTTCTCACTAACCAGCTGCCTGATTTTTTTAGGCACCAAAAAGTCTAGTTCGCGCAGCCACCATCGGAAGAACTTTTTAAAGTCCAGATTAATTGTTGAATTCAGGTTCGGCATACTGTCTCACTAGTAAATCATCTTTTTCGTCTGTAAATAATGAACCATCACCGACGGCATTGCGCTGCCATTTCAGAACCTGAAACGGCGACGACTCTGTACCACCATCCGATTTTTTTATCAGCACTTTGATCATGGCCGTTGTGCCATCATCCAACAGTGCTTCGGTAACAACCGTAATCGCCCCTTTTTGTTCTGTCCCGACATTGACAGGTATTCCGGATGTGTTTTCAACTTTCGCGCCGGCACCCTGCCGGCTTGCGTCATTCACACCATCCCTGGCAGTAGCACTCTTTTGCCCTGACGACATATCTTGATTAGAAGCTACCGGAAATACTGGTGCGGGCAAGCCATTTATCGCACTTTCCCGCCTGGCCAAAATGTAGCCGTCTATCAATCCGGCATCAATTTCCGGTAACACCTGCAATACTTCTTTGGAGGCTTGAGTCACATCAACCTTGGGCTTCCCTGAGTAGACCGTT
>JAQTLI010000378.1 GCA_028714995.1 Methylobacter sp.
ATCCTCAAAGAAATTTGAATTTATTGCCTGAAAGGTTTGCGTTGTAAACACTGTAATGGTTTCAGCCGGTATTTCTGTTAGTACCAAGTTTCTTATTAGATTTTTTATAACTTTTTCTGGTTTTTGTTTCATAAAAACGATCATTAGCCAATTTGATCAACGTCTCCTGAACTCCCAACTGTTTATCTTTAGGCCGCAACTGAATATATTGACCGTCAGCCTGCATTTCCCAAACACTGCGCTGATTGGTCAGCTGCACATTTAATATTTGCCGCAAGACTGCCTGTAGCTCGGTTTTTTGCACAGGGGTGACAACTTCTACACGACTCTCCAAGTTACGTTTCATACAATCGGCCGAGCCAATAAAGTATTCTTCTTCACCACCATTTTGAAAATAGAATATGCGGGAATGTTCTAGAAATCGCCCAACGATACTGATAACGCGCACGTTGTCAGATAATCCGGCAATACCGGGCCTTAATCGGCAGGTATCACGAATAATCAGATCAATCTTTACGCCGGCCTGAGCCGCACGATAAAGTGCTGCTGTGATGTCTACATCTTCCAGGGCATTCATTTTAAACTGGATTAACCCGGGCAAATTTAGAGTATGCTTACTGATTTCCCGCTCGATTTTCTCAAGGAGTTTTATCTTTAACTGATTGGGTGCAATTAACAAATTTTGATAGTTACGCTTGGGTACGAGGCCCGTAGTCAGGTAATTGAATAATTCAGTTAATTCTTCACCTATTTTTTTATCGCAAGTCAGAATGCCCAGATCGGTATAAAGTCGCGCCGTCCCGGCATGATAATTACCCGTGCCAATATGGGCGTAACGGCGCAGACCGTTATAATCCTGCCTGACCACGTAAATCACTTTACTGTGAGTTTTTAATCCAACCACACCGTAAGTCACATGAATGCCGGCGCTCTCCATACGATGCGCCCATTTGATATTGGCCGATTCATCAAAACGAGCTTTCAACTCAACAACGACCGCAACCTGTTTACCATTTAACGCTGCATCAATGAGATACTGAACTATCTTGGTGCCCGCAGAGGTTCTATAAAGCGTCATTTTAATCGCCTGCACATTCGGGTCGCGGCTGGCTTCTTTAACAAAGCGCTCGACGGTGGTGACAAACGATTCATAGGGATGTTGCAATAAAATCGAACCCTGTTCACGAATTGCGTGGAAAATATTCGGAACGCCAGCCAGTTTTGGGTGATCAGAGGGACGGTGAGGCGGGTCAAGTAAATCTGGCCTGACAATACCTGCAATCTGAAACAGATCAGCCATTGCCATGCGCTGATCGACTACAAAAACATCCTGCTCTTGATTAAGTCCCAGTTCAACCGCCAGCCTACCGCTTTGCAACTTTCCCATCGTTGGTGCAACTTCAAGACGAATGACCGGGGCAAATTTACGCTCGCGCAATTCTGATTCGATCATTTGCAAAAGGTCATCAGCCTGCTCTTCATCTTTTTCAGTTATAGCATTGCGCGTCACCCGAAACAGATCACAGAAATCTATCTTCATGCCGGGAAAGAGCAAGTCGAGATTATTTGCAATCAAATCTTCCAGGGCAACATAAAGTTGTTCACCACCTACCTGGATAAAGCGAGGCACGCTGGAACTGACCGGCACTTTAATGCGTACCAGTGTCATATCATCAACTTCAGCACCATAAACACCGGTCAGTAAATTCAGGGACAGGTTGGAGATAAACGGGAAAGGATGCGCCGGATCAATTGCCTGTGGCGTTACCAGCGGAAAAATATTTTGAATATAGTGCTCTCGCATCGTTTGTTGCTGATCTTTAGAAAGCTCAAGATACGGTAAAATGCGAATATTTTGTTGTCGGAGCAAGCCAACAACTTGAGTCAACAGTATTTGTTTTTTGGCTTCCAGCTCACGCACAACGACATAACATTCGGTAATCTGTTGCTGCGGACTGCGGCCATCTACACTTAACTCGCTGATCCCCGCGCCGACCTGTTGTTTAAGCCCACCTATCCGTTTCATAAAAAACTCATCCAGATTGGAGCTGACAATGGCAATAAACTTAACCCGCTCCAATAAGGGGGTGCGCTCATCCTCGGCTTCCCATAAAATCCGTTTATTGAATTCCAACCAGGTCAATTCACGATTGAGATACCATTCGGGAGCTGTAAGATCAAAACGCTGAGCTTTAAGCTCAGGGATTAATCTTTGTTTTGGTTGAATGGTCATGTTTGTTAGTTCCAGTTAGTTGAATGGAATTTTTAAGTCGTGTTAAATCTAAAAACTCCCCATTCATCACAGAGAATTACCAGTGCAACGCCCTCAGGCGGGAGAACTTTTTTCTTTGATGTTCGTGCATGCGGATCATAACATTCACCAGCGCATCTATGGCATCGAGTATGTAGGGACCTTTATTCAGCATGACGCATTCAGCCCTGACCGCCATGGCCGCATCGGTAAATTCGGGCCTTGACCGAGTGCCTTTTTTGGCGATTGATTCAAGTACCTGGGTTGCCCAGATGACGGGAACATGAGCCGCTTCACATAACCAAAGGAGTTCTTCCTGAATTTCAGCGAGCCTGGCGCTGCCTAATTCCACGGCCAAATCACCTCTGGCAATCATGATCCCGAGGTTATGCCTGCCGATAGTTCCCAATATGATATCGGGAAGATTTTTTACAGCGCGATTGGTTTCGATTTTAGCGATGATAGGCAGTTCTGATGCATTCCGTTTTGCCAGTTCGGACATCAAATGCTCCATGTCTGCCAGCGTTTCTACAAATGAAAAACCGACCAAATCGGCATGCGCACAAACAAAGTCAAGATCGGTCAAATCTTTCTTAGTCAGAGGGGACAGATTAAGCTCGGCTTCCGGAAAATTAATCCCTTTGTCACTTTGTATTCGGACGCCACTGGCTTTTGCCATTGTTACGCGTAACAGTGCACCCTGCCCGGTCACTGATTCAACTATCGCCCCCAGTTTTCCATCATCAATCCAGACCGGTTGTCCTATTTTAAGTTTTCCTATTGCCGAAGACAGCGTACAACCAATTTGAGCCGGATGAATCAAGCCCCCTTTATCATCATATTCAGCCGGTTTACCTTCGATATCACCAGTGGTTAACAGCAACAATTCGTTTTTAAAGACACGGATATCCAGAGGCTCGCCTGCAAATTCCCCCAAAGTAAACTTTTGAACTGATTCCCGTGTATCTGTCTTTTGAATCGTTGTAAGTGTTAGTGCACAGCCTGAAACAAGATAAGCCGATTTTTCGCAACTTACCAACCAATCTGTGTCAGAAAGTGCTTTTTCCACCGTCAGGCAACGCTGTCTTTTCCCGCTGTCAATAAACCCCAGCGTCATTCCTGGCGCAAGTTTCTTATGAAGAAGCTTGGGGATAGACACGCTGAATAATGAACTATCAACTGAGGGGCTTTCAGAGGCGGCTGTTAAAATCAGATACCCCGGAGCAACGACCTTGCCCATCCGGTCTTTTTGCACACGGATGTGATGAATCGGCGGTCCCAGGGCAATTGGGCCGGTGCGGATTTTGTGTCCCGCTAGATCCATAAGGATACGGCAGGGGCGGCCCATTTCCGTTTCTGCGCGACTGACATTTCTTATCATTCCCTGCCAGATAACAGGATCATCATGTGCACAATTGATGCGAGCACAAGTCATGCCCTTTTCAAGCAATGAACTTACCAGCGTGTAATCCCAGGAGGCTTCGGTGGCCAGGGTCACCATAACATGCGCTCTAACGTGTTCATGAAAGGGTCCAAATAATTCGATCGTATGCTGCTCCAGCAGTTGCTGCCCTCGATTAAAGCCATATTCACTGGGATT
>JAQTLI010000379.1 GCA_028714995.1 Methylobacter sp.
ATAGGCCTCAAGCTCATGCACATTTCTTTTTACCAGTTAACGCTGGAGCCAAATACCTGGTTTCATAAGTTCCCGCCCAAGCTGCCTGATGATGAGGCCATCTTCGCCACGCAAAAAGAATGTCAGCAACTATTGGCGGAACACGGCTATCAACAATATGAGGTCTCCGCCTACAGTAAACAAGGCCTGCAATGCCGACATAACTTAAACTATTGGCAATTTGGCGATTATTTAGGCATAGGCGCCGGTGCTCACGGGAAAATAACCCAAGGCTTGCCGCATCAAATTATTCGCAGTTTTAAACCCAAAAGCCCGGAACAATACCTGAGCAAATTCAATACCACTGCATCCACGCAAAACAGCGGTGCCGATGTTATTGCAGTAACCGAGCTGCCTTTGGAATTCATCATGAATCATTTGCGCCTTAAGGAGGGCTTTACGCTGGAAACCTATAGAGCAACAACAGGCCTTGCTGTTGAAACGCTGGAACCGGCTTTGTCCACATGCCTGAAACAAAACTTGCTTGTCCATAAAAATAATCACTATTCTTGTTCAGAAAAAGGCTGGAATTTCCTGGACAATATTTTAGAAAAATTCATTCCTTAATCCCTGCAAACTTAACTTCCATAACATTATGCTTGATTATCAAAAAGACTTTATTTCCTATGCCCTGGATTGCGGCGTATTAAAATTCGGCGAATTCCAGCTAAAGTCTGGTCGCACCAGTCCATATTTCTTCAATACCGGGTTATTCAATACCGGCGCCCAACTGGGAAAACTGGGGCAATTTTACGCACAGGCACTGATTCAATCCGGCATTAACCCTGACATTCTCTATGGCCCGGCTTACAAGGGCATTCCACTGGTCAGCGCCACCTCCATTGCCTATGCCCAGTTGACAGGAAAAGATATTCCCTTTGCCTTCAATCGCAAGGAAGCAAAAGATCACGGCGAAGGCGGCAGTCTGGTGGGTGCACCGCTACAAGGCAAGGTGCTCATACTTGATGACGTGATTACTGCCGGCACTTCCGTCCGGGAATCGGTAGAAATCATTAGGAATGCCCATGCAACACCAGCAGGCGTATTAATTGCCCTGGACAGGCAGGAAAAAGGCCAGAACGACATTTCCGCCATTCAGGAAGTCACTGAACGCTTTGCAATGCCGGTGATTGCTATCATTACCCTGGCAAATATTGTCGAGTACTTAACGGCTGACGGCAGCGATCAGCTAAAGGCGATAAAAGAATATCAGCGTCTCTACGGTATTTAGGGAACAGACAATCCAGATTAAAAAAAGCGGCCTTTGATCCAACAGTTATTAAGTTATAGTCTACAATTATCAAAAAATTCCCGTCATCCGACGACTGCATGGATGCAGATATTTCAACCACCTTACAAAAACATGTTAGTAACAAAAGGCTTGCAATGAGTAATCTGGACTTTAAAGAACAAATGCATGAATACTCGCTATGGCGTGAAAAGCTGATACAAGCCATAGACATGTATCACCAATGGAGCAATCGATATGGCATAAATGATATCCATAGCATTGATACTATTTTAAATGTCCTGAGTGGCCTGCAATCAGACAAAGTTACCCTTGCTTTTGTCGGTGAATTTTCGCGCGGCAAAACTGAGCTGATTAATGCCCTGTTCTTTGCCGAAACCGGCCTCAGACTGCTCCCTTCCTCTCCGGGTCGTACCACCATGTCGCCAACGGAGCTTTTTCATGATGAGGCAGGCGGCAGCTATATCCGCTTGCTCAACATTGAAAGCCGCCTTGAAGATATCTCGCTGGCTGAGTTTAAACAAAATCCGGATCGCTGGACCCAGATTGACCTTAACATCAATTCGCCAATTCAAATGCAGGGGGCGTTTAAAGAATTAATCGCCACCAAACAAGTCGATCGGGATGTTGCGGACAAACTGGGCTTATGGAATGAACACGAAGCACTGGAACAAGGCATAATCAATCCTGAAAAAGTCGAAATCCCCTGCTGGCGTCATGCCTTGATTAGTTTTCCCCACCCCCTGTTAAAAAAGGGCTTATCTATTCTCGATACCCCGGGCTTAAATGCCTTGGGAACTGAACCTGAATTAACCTTGAGCATGTTACCCAGTGCCCAAGCCATCATTTTTGTTATCGCTGCCGATACGGGCGTTACCAAAAGTGATCTGGAAATGTGGCACAATCATGTTTGCAGCTCTCGTGGTGACAATAAACAAGGTTTGGCCGTAGTCATGAATAAAATCGATGGCATGTGGGATGATCTTGCTGATTCAAACGATTATGAAGATTCCATTCAATCACAAATCAAAACCTCGGCTACTGCTTTAAAAATAGACGAAAAAGCCATTTTCCCGGTTTCAGCCAAACAAGCCCTGCTTGCCAAAGTTAAAGATAATGGCGCCCTGCTTGAAAAAAGCCGTTTGACTGCATTGGAAGGCTATCTTTCTAATGATATTTTAAACCAGCGCAAAAGCATCCTGATGGGAACCCTGGTTCGCGACATTGGCTTTCAGGTTAGTGAAGCATCTAATTTGACTAACACGTCATTAAAAAATGCGCTCAGCCAACTAGAGGAATTCAAGAAAATCGACTTTCAAAATCAGGATATGACTGACAAATTGATGGCCGAAACTCGCGACCGACAAAATCAATACGCAACCAATGTCGAAAATTTTCAGGCAAGCCGCCGTGTTTTTACCGTTCAAGCAAAGGCGCTGATTGATTCATTCGCCAAAGAAAAAATTGATGCCATTATCAACAGCACCAAACATGACATGTCAAAGAGCCTGACAACGTATGGCATGAAGCAAAACATGCGCAAATTGTTTGATGAATTGCACGATCTGTTACAGGACTCCGTCGACAATACCAATGAAACCCGCCGCCTGGTAATAGCCATACACAAAAAATTTAAGGACGAATGCGGCTTCAAAGAAGTCGAACCGCAACTATTCTCTATCAAACAATATCAGTTTGAACTGGAACAGATTTTTGAAGAAGGTGAAGCATTCAGAGCCAGCGCCAAAACCACAATGTCTAAACAGAGCATTGTTATCAACAAGCTTTACGGCACGCTGATCACCAAAGCCAGAACCATTCTCAAACAGGCGCATTCAGATGCAACGGCATGGAGCAATGGTGTTTTGACGCCGTTAATGCATCAAATTAAAGACCATAAAAAACAAATTGACGGTCGCCTCCAAATGCTGAGAAAAATTAATGAGTCTAAGGGCAGCATCGCAGAAAACATTGCCACCCTTGAAAAAGAGCTGGAACCGTTAAAACGGCAACAAACCGAATTAGCGACCATTATTAAAGCCATGCAACTGGATGCTTATTGTTAAAACTGCAGGAGCGGATAAAACCGCCCCTGCAACGATGCCTTTATTATTCCTTTCTAAAGATCAAATCCCAAACACCGTGACCCAAGCGTATACCGCGTTGTTCAAACTTTGTTAATGGCCGGTATTCCGGGCGCTCGCAATAATCATCGGTACTACTGACATTGCTGATGCCGGTTTCTGCTGACAAAACTTCCAGCATGGCTTCAGCATAATTCTGCCAATCCGTTGCCGCATGAAAATAACCGCCAGCCTTCAATTTCCTGACTAATAATTCCACAAAACTGGGGCGGACTATACGTCGCTTATGATGCTTCTTTTTTGGCCAGGGATCGGGAAAGAACAAATGCACTCCGACCAGACTGTTATCGGCAATCTTGTGCTCAATAATCTCGATGGCATCATGACAATAAATTCTGACATTATTCAAGCCCTGCTGATCTAGCAGCATCATCAAATGCCCGACACCCGGCCGATGTACTTCAATGCCAATAT
>JAQTLI010000380.1 GCA_028714995.1 Methylobacter sp.
AAAGCGGTCGGCGGCGGCGATTGCGGCTTCAGGGTCGCCATTTTTGTAATAGGCGTAAGCAATATCCAGCTGTGTTTGAGCGGATTCATCACCAAAAGGATAGCGGGATTCAAGCGCTTCGTAGAGCTTGATGGCCTTTTCATAGTTGCCGGCGTCGACCGCCGTTTTAGCCTGACTGCGGAACTTTTCGGCATTCCAGTCGGCGTATTCATCTTCTGTTTCAGTGTCACTGGAGCCGAGGCTTTTGAGTGTCTCACAGCCTTGAAGAGACAGGCCTAAACAACAGATAAATAAAAATTTAATTAAAATTAATCGCATAGTACTAACGACACGTTGTAAGATGAGAGGTTTTCTCGCGGGATAAAGGGTGGTACTTGAAATGTCACTATATTCTAAGAGTATAACTTAACAATGGGTTAATCAGAAGAACTTGTTATGACAAGATTAACGGCAGAAGTGCCATTTGAAATGGCGGGCATGCGATTAGATCAAGTGCTCGCGGAACTGTTTGCGGATTATTCACGCAGCAAGTTGCAAACGTGGGTTAAAGTTGGTCGGGTGCAGGTCGACGGTTTAGCGCTTAAGCCAAAAGACAAGCTTGAGGGCGGTGAAGTGATAACGCTGGATGCCGAGGCGGAAGTCGTAGTGACATCCGAAGCGGAAGCCATTCCTTTGGAAATCATTTTTGAAGATGAAAGCATATTAATTGTCAATAAACAGGCAGGATTGGTTGTACATCCAGCGGTAGGAAACTGGAGCGGTACGCTGTTAAACGCCTTGCGGAATCATGACCCAAATCTGGAAACTTTGCCAAGAGCAGGGATTGTTCACAGGATTGATAAGGAAACCAGTGGACTGCTGATGATTGCAAAAACATTGCAGGCCCATAACAGCCTGACTCAACAGCTACAGGACAGGGAGATCACCCGCGAATATCTTGCGATTACCCGTGGACGCATGACGGCTGGTGGTACGATAGATGAGCCAATCGGCAGGCATCCTACCGACCGTAAACGCTATGCAGTCAGGGAGAATGGCAAGTTTGCGGTGACTCATTACCGGGTCGGTCAGCGCTTTACCCGACATACCTTGGTTAAAGTGAAGCTAGAAACCGGCCGTACCCATCAGATCAGGGTACATATGGCGCATATTCGTTTTCCTCTGCTGGGTGATCAGGTCTATGGCGGGCGCTTTCAGATGCCACCCGATTGTAGTGAACGGCTGGAAAAAGAATTGCGAAGTTTTAAGCGTCAGGCGTTACATGCGGCAAAATTGGGCTTGCAGCATCCTGTTACTGATGAATATTGTGAATGGGAGCAGCCAATGCCCGAGGATATGGTCAGATTGCTCGAAGCCTTAGCGGACAATGATGGGGATTAAGCATTATTTAAGGCCTGACTGGCCTGCACCGGCCAATGTACACGCGGCAACCACGTTGCGTACCGGCGGCGTTAGTCGTGGCGTATACAGCAGCCTTAATCCGGCCACGCATGTGGGCGATAATGCCGGTCTGGTTAAACAAAACCGACAGGCTATCAAAGAATTGCTGGGTTTGCCTACAGAGCCAGTTTGGCTGGATCAGGTACACAGTGCTCGCGCTGTACAGGCTGTAAAAACCGAACCCTTGCAACAAGCAGATGCCAGCTATACCGCTGAGTCTGGAATTGTATGTGCAGTGATGACGGCGGATTGTTTGCCTCTGCTGGTTTGCGCGGCTGACGGAAGCCAGGTGGCCGCCATTCATGCCGGCTGGCGGGGGTTATTGGCGGGGGTGATCGGCAATACGGTGGCTGCAATGCAAGTCCAGGATCTGTTGGTTTGGCTTGGGCCTGCGATCGGTCCTGACTGTTTCGAAGTAGGCGCCGAAGTGCGTGCTGCATTTCTGGAAAAGTCAGTAACTTTCATAAAGGCTTTTAAAGAGCAAAGCAACGGTAAATGGCTGGCGGACATTTACCAGCTGGCCCGGATTGATCTGGAGGCTCTTGGCATAGATAAAGTTTATGGCGGTAATTTTTGTACCGTCACCGAACATGATCGTTTTTATTCCTACCGTAGGGATAAGCAAACAGGGCGTATGGCTACGCTGATTTGGAGAGAATAAAGTAGTGGATTTATTGGTATTAATTATCATCTTTACAGCCGTTGGCGGCGTGTTAAGCGTGATGGCGGCTGCGACTTTTCTATTGTTGCCGGATCGGCACAGGAATGCGGTGTTGCCGCACGGGATCAGTTTTGCAATTGGCGCATTATTGGCGGTCGCTTTTTGGGGATTGATTCCCGAGGCATTTGCAGAAATCAAGCCTGAGCAGTTTCAGACATTATCTGGGACAATTTTGGCGGGCGTGCTCGGTTTTTTTGTGCTGGAAAAGTTGCTAATCTGGCGCCATTGTCACTTTGGCAGTTGTGAGGCACACGGCGATGAAGATGACCACAACCATGATCATAGCCATAGTCATGGCGTGGCTAAGTCGGCTGGCGCGTTGATTATTCTCGGCGACAGCATCCACAATTTTGTTGATGGAGTTTTAATTGCGGCAGCATTTTTGACCGATGTTCAATTGGGGATAGTCACCAGTCTGGCCGTCGCAGCGCACGAAATTCCTCAGGAAGTAGGCGATTTCGCGATTTTGTTACACGGTGGTTATTCCAAAAGAAAAGCACTTTTTTACAATGTACTTGCCAGTTTGACTACCGTTCTTGGGGGGGTGTTGGCGTATTTTGGACTGGAAAATTTGCATGACAGTTTGCCGTATTTTCTGGCGCTGGCGGCCTCAAGCTTTATATATATCGCAGTAGCCGATTTAATACCGTCTTTACATAAAAAGACCGATATGAAGACCTCGTTGCAGCAGATCGCCTTGATTGCTACGGGCGTACTGTTAATCTGTTCATTGCACGGCATTGCCCATAATTTGGAGGTTTAGTGTGTACCTCGGGTTAGCAGCGTAACCTGACAACCCATGTCGCACTGATGGGTTACGGCGCAAAAAGATGCGCCTAACCCAACCTACAGCTTTTACCTTGTATCTAATTCTTAAGTGATTACGTCAGGTTCAGTTCTTCCGGTGCGTTTTTTGACTTCACAAAACTGCTCGGCTAGGCTGATTAATTCTGCCAGGGCCACTTGAGCATCCTGATCATGCTTGGATGCATCGGCTTCAAATCGTTCCAGATAGATTCTTAAAGTTGCTCCAACTGTTCCGGTTCCTGATAAACGAAAAATAATGCGGGAGCCATTCTCAAAGCCGATGCGTATGCCCTGATTTTTACTGATGCTGCCGTCTATCGAGTCTTCATAGCTGAATTCGTCGGCGTATTTGACAAGGTATTCGCCAAATTGTTGTCCGGGTAGTGTTGGCAACTGCTCTCTAAGACGCTCAATAATGCCGTTAGCAATGGGAGTTTCAACCGCTTCATAATCATGACGGCAATAAATGTCCCGGCCAAATTTTTGCCAGTGCTCATGCACGATGTCGGCAACAGACTGACGTTTTTTGGCGATTAAATTCAACCAGAATAATACTGCCCATAAACCGTCTTTTTCCCGGACATGATCTGAACCAGTACCAAAACTTTCTTCTCCGCACAGGGTGATTTTTCCGGCATCCAGCAGGTTGCCGAAAAATTTCCAGCCGGTCGGTGTTTCGTAGCAGGGAATGTTGTAACGGGCTGCGACGCGGTCAACCGCTTGGCTGGTAGGCATTGATCTGGCAACGCCGATTATACCCTGTGCATAGCCTGGAATTAAATGTGCATTGGCTGCCATAATGGCCAGGCTATCGCTGGGAGTTACAAAAATGTTGCTGCCGGTAATCATATTGCGGTCGCCATCTCCATCAGA
>JAQTLI010000381.1:0-1753 GCA_028714995.1 Methylobacter sp.
TTAGGGCGGTTGGTTACCTTTGTTGAAGTTCCGGCACCACCATCAAAAGATACATTTTCGTAATCCGCCCGAATGATGGCATTTTGGTTAAGGAACCAGTTGGCGCCTATGGCCCAGGCCTTGGCTTTGCTCGCAGACTTGCTTGGATCAAGAATTTTGAAAGTATCATTATCTACATCCAGTTCGCTATAACGTGCTGCGAGCTGCAAGGCGCCCCACGTGCCTTTGAAAGGATCAAAGTTCTGAATGGGTTTGACGCCGGAAAAACTATTATCCTCACCGGTAACTACATAAGAACCCAGAATCTGCCAAGCTTTATTATCCTGCTTAACATCCGTTTTCCCGCTAACCAAGTGCCGAGACGAAACAACATACTCGCCTATGGCGCCAAACGGGCCGGAATACCAGTAAGCCTGTGGATAAATACGTGAGGTAGCACCATCGGAAGTCGGTGCTGCGGTAAAACCGGTCCTAACACTCGCATAATCAAGAAACTTAGTTCTACCAATTGGTGTAGACTGATTATTGAGCGCCTGTTTATCCGGATTGCCAACAGAACCCGCCACACCAAGTCCAAACCCTTCCAGCCAGGAGTAGCCGGTGTGCTGAAACGGATGAGCAAACAAACGTCCGTTGATTTCTTTATTGTCAAAGGTGCCGGCCGAAGCTTTATCAAGGCTGCCATCGTCTCCAGAGCCATTAGTGACACCAATCTGATAGGTGAGCGTGTTTTTGGTATCGATAGGGCCTGGCACAGTCTCTGCCGTATAGCCCGGCTTGGCGAACGCGCCATGCACTTGTATGCCGACGTCACGGTTGCTCGCCAAATAGGTAGGGAAGGCACGTTCCAGGAAGGTTCCGTCAGAGTCACCCTGTAACCGCTCAAGACTGATTGGTGACTTGAACTTACCGACTAACAGTTGGGCAGCAGGATGATAGCCGTAATCGAGATAAGCATCCGGCAAAATATTAGATGCTGCAAAGTCGGGCATGATTTTAAAATAAATGTTTTTAAAAAAGTAACCTTCCAGCCAGACACGCGCTTGCCTAATTTCGAATCTGTCAGTTGCCTTATTTTGGTTATCTTCGAGAAAGAAACGCCCATCGCCTTGCACAGCACCGCGTATACGCACCTGATGTTTTTTGTCCGAAGAAGAAATTTTGAATCCATCCGCACCTGCCTCGAATACCGGTAACTTTTGAAACGTACTGGCAGTCACTTCATCCTGCACTTCCAGTTTCCGTTCCAGGGTATTCACTTTCTGGGTCAGTTTTTGCACTTCGGGAGCAGCTGTAACAGGTTTGTTGGATAGCGCTCCGGCCTGATCCAGCTTCTCCAGACGGCTTTCCAGTTCACGAATACGCCGTTCCAGGGCTTCGGTATCTGCAGCATGGGCATCAGGAATACCGAATAAAGCAAGATTAATCACGCTTGCTATTGCGGTGCGTTTAAAATTTTTCATATTTTTGACTCTCAAAACAATCTGTACCATCCGGTTGTCCGGTCAGCCTGCCGACTCTATATTTATTATTTTATTCGCCGTTTTTTTACGGTAGACGTGTGCAATTATTTTTACTTATCAAAGCGTAATTTCTCCTTACGCTCGATTTGTACGACCTTGTTTTCATGAATGATAATTTCAATCGATCCAAATTTAATTTCCTGCAAAATGCTGGCAATCTGATTTGAAATTTCAGTTAGTTGTTGTTCTTTACTGTGGCTTCTCGTGTCAAACGCCATAAAAATACTCCT
>JAQTLI010000381.1:1853-3828 GCA_028714995.1 Methylobacter sp.
CATGAATGATAATTTCAATCGATCCAAATTTAATTTCCTGCAAAATGCTGGCAATCTGATTTGAAATTTCAGTTAGTTGTTGTTCTTTACTGTGGCTTCTCGTGTCAAACGCCATAAAAATACTCCTACAAATCATTACCGTTGAAGGCGAACTTACTGTTTATGCTGAGGAAATCTTAAAGATGATGATTTCATCTTCAATAAATCGATCAGACTAAACCCTTGTATCGAATAAAAAGATTATCAAACCAGCAACACATGTTGCTTGAGTGCAATACTAAAGAAGATTGTATTTTTAATAAAACGATAAAATTAGATAGTAATATCTAATATTAAGATATATGACGACTCGACTTTCATCTTCGTCACAGCTGAATCTTGGATTGCTGGTAAAAATGGTGTAGATAAATAGCGTGATTGCTTTCTAATGCCTTTTCTTGCAATTCAGCTTATTATATGGGCTGCTCTTACCATGATTCCTCGCTTGCCTCATGGTTCCAACAATGATTGATGAATACACACCATGAAACCCTATAAATTATTACCACTCTTACTGTTAAGCTCGGTTGTAACAGGCTGCGGGCAGCCCGGACCGCTTTATTTGCCGGATAAACCAGCTCCTATTCATGTAGCGCCACAGCCACAGCCCGAACCCCCAAAAGACAAATAACAATGGATTATTTTAATTACCGAAACGACGAACTTTTCGCCGAAGATGTTTCTGTAGCGGACATCGTCTATAAATACGGCAGCCCTTGTTATATCTATTCAAGAGCCACGCTGGAAAAGCACTGGAATGCCTTTGACCAGGCCTTTGGTGATCATCCGCATTTGATCTGTTATGCCGTAAAAGCGAATTCCAACATTGCCATTCTTAACCTGCTTGCCCGTTTAGGTTCCGGCTTTGATATTGTGTCGCTGGGTGAATTGAAGCGTGTCATTCAAGCAGGCGGGGATCCTAAAAAAATCGTCTTTTCCGGTGTCGGTAAACGCGAAGATGAAATTCTGGCGGCGCTGAAAATCGGCATACGTTGTTTTAATATTGAAGTTAGCGGTGAGCTGGATCGCATTAATTTGCTTGCAGAGCAGTTGGGGGTTATTGCTCCGGTGTCTTTTCGGGTGAATCCTGATGTCGATGCCAAAACGCACCCTTATATATCCACCGGCTTAAAAGAAAATAAATTCGGCATAGACATAGCCCAGGCCTTGACTGAATATCGTCGCGCTGCTGACATGCCTCATATCAACGTGACCGGCATAGACTGCCATATCGGCTCACAACTTACCGAAACCCGGCCATTTCTGGATGCGCTGGATAAAATCCTTGATCTGGTTGCGACTCTTAAAGCCGAAGGAATTAACTTGCATCATCTGGATCTGGGAGGCGGACTCGGCATTTGTTACAAAAATGAACAACCGCCCGAACCCGCCGAATACATTCAGGCGATTTTGACACGACTGGGCAAAACCGGTTTTGAGATTTTACTGGAACCGGGTCGCGCTATCATCGGTAACGCCGGCATTCTGGTGACTCAGGTTGAATACCTTAAACCGACGCCTAACAAAAACTTTGCCATAGTCGATGCGGCCATGAACGATCTGGTTCGCCCCTCTTTATACAGTGCCTGGCAGGAAATTATTCCGGTTAACAGGCAAAGTAACGCGACAGAGATAACCTGGGATATAGTCGGCCCAGTCTGTGAAACCGGCGATTTTTTGGGCAAAGACCGTCCGCTTAAAATATCCCAAGGTGATTTATTGGCGATACGCTCATCTGGGGCTTATGGCTTTACCATGAGCTCAAATTACAATTCCAGACCGCGTGTAGCTGAATTGATTGTTGATAGGAATCATCTACACTTGATCAGGGAAAGAGAAACTATTGCGCAGCTTTGGGCTGGCGAGCACTTGTTACCCTAGCGGTAAAGCTATTTTTTACCTAATAGAAATAATCAAATGATTAACTTCACTAAAA
>JAQTLI010000382.1 GCA_028714995.1 Methylobacter sp.
AATCAGATAACCGCTCACGCCATTGCCAAGCAGGCAGGGATTTCTGAAGTTCGGGCACAAGTATTGCCTCAGGATAAAGCGGCGGTGGTTAAAGAGTTGCAACAAGCGGGGGAAATCGTCGGCATGGTTGGCGATGGTATCAACGACGCGCCGGCGTTGGCGCAGGCTGATGTTGGTTTTGCTATCGGCACAGGGACCGATGTCGCGATAGAAAGCGCTGATGTTGTTATTTTGCAAGGCTCATTATTAAAAGTACCCGAGGCCATCGAATTATCTAAAGCAACGGTAATCAATATCAAACAAAATCTACTTGGTGCATTTTTCTATAACACGATCAGTATTCCGGTTGCGGCAGGTTTGTTGTATCCGGTGTTCGGTGTGTTATTAAACCCGATGATTGCAGGTGCAGCAATGGCCATGTCTTCCGTGACCGTGGTGACGAATGCCAACCGCTTGCGTTGGACAAAATTTGGTCAGAGTAAATAGCCGTAAAGTACGGATACTATTTTGTTATGGACGTTTTCAGTTTAACGATAAGACGTCGATAATCATCCTCACTTAACGCATCGTTTAATATAAGCATGGTTTGTTTGCCAGCATTTTGACTTCTGACATGCAAAAATATAGCGTAAATGGTTATGACCGTTGATTTCAGAATCTGGACAGATTCAAAGACATTGCTGCCATGATACTTCCCAGTTTAATCCTTCGGAATGCTTGATTCTGTGATGTTCAATTTTTAAATGCTTAAGGCTAAACCAAAGTTGTATGCAAATCGCTGTCGATAGGCCGAGTTTGACGACAATTGGTAAAGAGTTGGCGGCGCATGCTCCTAAAGCAAGCACATGCATAAAAATGATGAGCCGTTTTAATCGCTCAGACGGTTTTAGCTCCAACAGCAGTGATGGTTCGTGTTTTTTTGACAAGTCAGACCGCCTCATAATTAATTAGTAATACTTTGTCACTGATATGTGATCCAATGCAACAAATGAATTGCACCGATTTTTTGTCTTTTTTCAACCGACGATATAATTGGTACGGCTTAAAAACCTATTATTTTGCTTAGTTATGAACCCAAACTGGAAAAATTTTCTGCTTTCTGAAAATGCAATATTCGAAAATGATACGCGTATTGTTTTTCCATCACTTCAGCGTGAAGGCAGCAAGCATATTTATCCGGTTCCGTATCTGGGTGTTTTGACAGTTGCCGGGAAAGATGCTGCAAAATTATTGCAGGGACAAATTACCTGTAATATTAATGACATTACCGAGATAAAAAGCAGTTTAGGTGCGCTATGCAATCCTAAGGGAAGAGCGATAACAACTTTTCTACTGGTAAAAAAAGCCGATACATATCTGTTAATTTTACCTAAGGAATTATTGGAATCAGTCAAAAAAAGACTGCAGATGTATGTCTTGCGATCAGATGTGACAATAACTGATAGCTCGGATGAGCTTTGCCTAATTGGGCTAAGTTATTCCGATGTTCAGATGAACGAACCAACTTCACCTGAACAGTTATTTGCAACAATTCAACAAGAAAATATAACCGTGAACCTTTCCTCAAATCAGAATCGTTGCCTGATTATTGCAGAGGCAGATAACGCTTGGAAGCTATGGTCAGAACAGGTCAAGCAAGGCTTTCAGCCGGAAAATTCAGATCAGTGGCGCTATCTTGATATTATCTCAGGGATTCCCTGGCTCACTATTGAGACCTCAGATGAATTCATTCCGCAAATGCTTAATCTTGATAAATTGGGCGGTATCAGTTTTGCCAAAGGCTGTTATACCGGTCAGGAAATTGTTGCCCGTACTCACTATCTGGGCAAGGCGAAAAGGGAAATGTTTCTCGCCGAGTGCGATACGTCGATCCCGCCTGAGCCAAATTCAACAATAATTGATGATAGTACAGACACAGAACAAAGCATAGGTAAGGTGCTTTGTGCACAAAACAGACAAAATATTTGTAAGATGCTCATTGTTTTGCAAATTTCTGATACGAATACTTATAAGCTCAGACTAAAAGATCAGAATCAGGACAAAATCAAATTATTGGCGGTATAATTCTTTATAATTTAGTTACCGGCCTGGTCCTGTAGCAGATGCGTTGCCCTGCTTCAAAACTACTGAGAGTCCATTCAGAAAAATAGGGGAGTAAAGAATTAATGTGTCATCTATCGTTGGGCGTTCACTGCTTTTGTTCCTCTCTTTACTGCCGATTAATCCATACCTGATTTAAATTATAAATACATGATCAATTCACAAGCAGCTTTACGTTTTCGTCGACTAGGCATCATGACAATTTTCGCAGTTTATTTTGTAATTCTGGTTGGCGGGATTGTACGAGCTTCCGGTGCTGGAATGGGTTGCCCTGACTGGCCAACTTGCTTTGGACAATGGATACCGCCTACCGAAGAGTCACAGTTACCCCCCAATTATCATGAGATTTATGCTGAACGTGGCTATGAAAATACCCAATTCAATCCGGTAAAAACCTGGACTGAGTACACTAATCGGTTGGTTGGTGTGACGATTGGTTTTTTTATTTTCCTGACAGCCTGGTCGTCACGCATCTATCTTAAGACGGACAAAACTATTTTCTATTTGGCGGTAAGCGTGTTTTTTCTGGTTGGCTTTCAAGGATGGGTGGGATCCACGGTGGTTGCAAGCAACCTCAAACCTTTCATGATCACCTTACACATGCTGCTGGCTTTATTTATAGTTGCATTGCTGATTTATACGATTGCCCGTTCGCAACGGGACTATATCGCTCAAATTGATACCCATTTACTGCCAGCTAAGTTTAAAACGGTGCTAATAGCAGCAATGGTTATGACTCTGCTGCAAGTCGCTATGGGTACTCAGGTCAGGGAGGCAGTGGATTTTATAGCGCATGAACACGCTTATATTGAGCGACAATACTGGCGTGATGACTTTCCTGTGATCTTTTATATACACAGATCGTTTTCTTCTATCATTCTTTTCACTAACCTTTGGCTGGTCTGGAAAATTTATCAATCGGTTGATAGAAAAAGCTTATTGATGCGTACCGGATTATCCCTTGCTTCACTTGTTGTTACGGCAATCATAGCGGGCATCACGCTCGATAGGCTGGGTGTGCCGCCGATTGCCCAGCCGATTCACCTGTTGATGGCTAACCTCATCTTCGGCGTACAGTTTTTCCTTTATATTTGCCTGAAGTACTCCTTGAAAAATAAGGAATAAATCATTTGTTTTTAAGGACATCAGAACAGAATCTTGGGCATGTTCCGTTTACTTTCGATAAGCTTTTATTATATGGAGTAATGAGGGCAGGGGATTGCCGGTAAATTATTTTTTGGCGTCCAATTTTGATATGGCTGATCTGGCCAGGTCGCTTAATTCTGAGCCATCTTGTTGGCAATAAGCAATAATTGCATTGCGCATTCTTGGGTCCCATGATCTTAAAATGTGATTTCTGACGCCTTCCGCTGCAATTTCTTTATCGCTTTCTGAGTTAAAGAAATTAGCTATATCATTGGCCATTTTGACGAGTCTTTCTGTTTTCATCATGAGCTGTTTGTTAAATTAAATAAGGTAGTTGTTATGTGTGAGTCGTTGAGGATGGGTATAGACAACATGCTGATCGTCACGGGCAAAACCGATCAAAGTAAGCCCTGCTTCATTAGCTAGTCGTATGGCTAAGCCGGTAGGGGCAGATATAGCTGCTAATAATGTGATGCCAACCCACGCGGTTTTTTGTACCATTTCAAAACTGGCGCGACTGGTGACAATGACAAATCCAGCGGATAGGTCTTTGCCGGTACGTAGTAAAAAACCGATTAAT
>JAQTLI010000383.1 GCA_028714995.1 Methylobacter sp.
TCTTCTTCGATACGAATCTATCCATCAACGGCAATCAAGCCTGTGCTGATTGTCACAACCCCGAGGTTGGTTGGACCGGGCCTGACACCGCGGTTAACACAGCGGGGGCAGTTTATGAGGGCTCTATAAGCGGGCGTTTTGGCAACCGCAAACCGCCTAGCTCGGCCTACGCGACGTTCAGCCCGATCTTGCACTATGTAATCGAAAAAAAGGAGGCGCTATTCACCGGCGGCAACTTCTGGGACGGCCGCGCCACAGGCGAGAAACTTGGCAACCCGGCCGCCGATCAGGCGCAAGGTCCATTCCTGAACCCCTTGGAGCAGGCGCTACCGTCACCAGCCGAAGTTGTTTCGCGGGTTTGCGCGGCGGACTACGCCAGTCTCTTTGAACAAGTCTGGGGGAGCGGTATATGTAATGCTCCGGTTCAGGTGGACACCGCCTATGGCAACATCGCGCGCTCCATTGCGGCTTTTGAAGCCTCGCCAGAGTCAAATGCCTTCACTTCAAAATATGATTACTACCTCAAAGGTGTCGTCAATCTCAGCAAGAAGGAGAAGAAGGGCCTGAAGCTGTTCAAGAGTAAAGGCAAGTGCGCGAGTTGCCATGTTTTGGATGCAGGTCCCGGTCAACCGCCGTTGCTCACCGACTTTACTTTCGACAATATCGGTGTGCCCCGCAATCCTGAAAATCCCTTCTACACCCAGACAGCTTTTAACTCTTTGGGTGATCGCTGGATCGACCTCGGTTTGGGGAACTTTCTGGCGAGCCGTGTGGATTACCGTCGATTTGCGGCAGCAAACTATGGCAAACAGAAGGTGCCCACGCTGCGTAATGTGGCCAAGGGTTCCTGCGAGGCAAATTCCACTCCCGATTGTATTGTCAAGGCCTATTCCCATAACGGCTATTTCAAAAGTCTAAAGGGGATTGTCCATTTCTACAACACGCGGGATGTCAAGCCTGCCTGTGTCAATCCGTTCACCACAGAAGCGGATGCGTTGGCCCAGAACTGCTGGCCAGAGCCGGAAGTTGCCGCGAACGTGAATACCAAGGAATTGGGCAACCTTCATCTAACACAAAAACAAGAAGATGCGATCGTGACGTTTTTGAAGACACTGTCGGATGGTTATCAACCCTAACTTGGCAATGCACCGGAGCCGCTCAGACGCGGCCCGGTGATCTTCTCCGTTGTTTTGCTTCAAAATGCAAATTTGATCTTGCCCCGATCCAGCGGACACTCGGCTAAGAGAGTAATCTCTAAAACTGAGGTGAACGATGAAAACCAAAAAAAGAATCAAATGCCAAAGCTTTTCGCAACAAATATACAGCGCAGTTTAAGGAACAGGCATTGGAACGCGCGGACCGAATCGCAAAAGGCTTCATTCCAAAATTAGGCTATATCAGTCCAGAAGCTTTTGAAGTTAAAAAAGTCGCTTTGTGGGGCGTCCGTGAAATCAGGGCAAGATCAAAATCGAGTCGATCAGAAAAACCAGGAAAAGTGACTAGGTAGGTTTTCTCCTGACCATTCCATTTTTTAAAATGAAGCGTCCAAGCGGTAAATGAAGTTGATGTCCGCCAATGCATCAATGGGTTCTGATTTAAGCACGTTAGATTCTATGTTTATTGGGTATTCAGTCGGTCATAGTAGCGAGGATGTGTTATATGCCCTATTTTCCTGTGTGAAATGTCTCGGCAATTCGTCTAATGGTTTGTTAAAGCCCAGTTACTACGCCATTTTGAGGCACTTTTCATAGTGCAAACTAATAGCTAAAGCATTTATCGTGCCATTTGTAGCGGCATATTGTCGCGCGGCAATATGACACGTTTGCAAGGCTGAATTCAGTCGTTAGAATGCATGCAACTCTTGTATGCACTCCCTTTCCTAAAGGGACTAGAGTTCTCCATCCTTCCACTCAATGCGGTTAGCAGCCCTGGCCGCATCTTTTTAGCCTACTGGTGAGGATCATGAAACGGAATTATCAGATAGATGTAAATTGCCCCATTAATGATCAAGATTTGATCAGACAAATCGCTTTCCATGAAGCCGGTCACGCCACCGCTATTTATTTATACAACAAACAAAAACAACTACCCCCGGTGTTTTTTCAAATCACCATTAAGGCATTGGATCGCCTAAAAGACAGCCATTTAAATACCTGCTCATTAGCCCATGATCACTTTGTCGCAGTCGTTGAAGGTGGTTGCTTGATTCAGAGCTTGCCTGTTGCATTGATTGAAAGTGCCTATTATTTCTCAGTCACTGAGCAAGATGCGTATCGAACTGCCTTTGAAGCGGATATGGTCAATTTGCTGATCGGGCCTTTGGCTGAAGCAAAGCATGTGGCTCTTCGTGATAATGAACAGTTTAATGCTCGTCTGATTAACATCAATGCCCTGAATTATTACGGCGGCACTGCTGATCTTGAAAAGATTTATGAATATCTGGAAGTTTTTATTGCGACTAAAAGTCAGCATGAAAAAAAGATGTCCGAGCTCTTTAACAAGGCTTTTCAATTTATAAGCTCGCCTGTTCATTGGAAAGCTATTGAATGTTTGGCTGACTATATTCTTAATAATAGGGAAAACACAATTGGCTGTGAGGAAGCGATTTCGGTGCTTGATAAAAGCATAAGAGATAAATTTCCAGCATATTCTTTCACTGATTATCCGACTATTTAGTCGATTTTTTGCGGATCAACCCGCGCCGACACTTGTGTTATATGCCATAGTTTTTGGATTTTTGCTTTGCACGTCGAAAAGGATTATTCCAGGAATTGGCGGCCTCCTTTATATTGTTGTTCGGGGGTACAAAAATAAACACCTCATAATTCCGTATGGGATAATGATCATTTTTTTATATCATAAACCTCAATGCGATTCCCCATCCAACGTCTGTTCAACCGGGCAACCTGGCTCAAATTTCATCTTTACCTGGCACTAAGCGTCGGGTTTCTTTTTGCGCTGATGGGGCTGACCGGCAGCATTAGCGTTTATCGCGAAGAACTGGATGAGCTGTTGAACCCGCAACTGGTTATCGAAGAGCCGCAGGGTGATTATCAATCTCTGGATAAAATTATGGCATCGGTGCAGGCAGCGCATCCAAACCGTTACGGTTCCTGGACGCTGGAAATGCCCCGATCTCCCCACGGTATGATCACCGCCTGGTTCGATAAACCGACAGAAACATACTTCGAGCTTTATGCGCCACTGATGGTGTCTGTAAATCCTTACACGGCAGAGGTTGTTGCCAGCCGCTTCTGGGGACAAACTGTGACCACCTGGCTGCTTGACCTACACACCCAGCTTCGCCTTGATCGCTTCGGCTGGAATGCGGTGGGCATTTTGGGATTGTTACTCATGGTTTCTATCGGCTCTGGACTTTATTTGTGGTGGCCAGGAATAAGAGGGATATTGGCAACGTTCGCCGCTTTTGTTCCTGACAGGCTTGCGGAATATACATCATCCCTGGCGATCGCCGAACCTGCTCCCGGCAGGTTTTCGGCATACACACCATCCCTGGCGATGAAGATTCGTCATAAGGCCGGCATGATGCAACTTGTCTTCGATTTACATCGCATCATAGGATTGCTTAGCGCCGCCGTTGTATTGTTACTGGCGTTCACCGGCTTTCATTTGAGTTATCCTTCGGTGTTGGAAACCCTGGTCGGTTCATCCGGCATGGCGCACGGCGAAACGGGCCCCAATATCATTAGTACAGCGATTCCCAACGATCACCCCACCAGTTTGGGGGCAGCGGAATTTATTGCTCGCGGCCCGTTTCGTCGCGCCGAACTCAGGCGGGTTACAACACCCATCGG
>JAQTLI010000384.1 GCA_028714995.1 Methylobacter sp.
TGGAACAAGATCATGCCGGACATCAGCAGAATAAACATGGCTGATACAGCCAGCGACAAACCGGGTATTGAGAAGAATATTGCGCCAATGCCAGCCAGAAATGCCACCAGAACGCCGACCATCAGGAAGCCGCCCAGGAAGCTGAAATCTTTGCGGGATGTTAAGGCATAGCCCGAAAGACCCAGGAATATGATGCCTGTGCCGCCTAATGCGGTCATAATTAATTCGTGACCATTACTGAAGGCACTAATGTATAGGGTTAAAATAGGGCCGAGAGTCAATCCCATAAAACCGGTCAATGCAAAAACAAAAACCAAACCTAAGCTGCTGTTGCTGAATTTGGTAGTCAAAAACAGTAGGCCGAAGTAACCAATCAGGGTAATGAACGGGTTAAAATGCGGAAGATTCAGCATCATTGCCGCACCTGCAGTCATGGCGCTGAACAGCAAGGTCATTGATAATAACAGGTAAGTGTTTTTCAGTATTTTATTGGTTGCCAGAATCTCAGCTTCTGGGCGGGAAATAGCAGTGTTTAATCTCATTTTATGTAGATTCCTTAAAAATAAATGCTTAATGGATAGGAACAGTTTTGAATCTTACAAGAGTTTGGCGGTATTTGTAAGCATATTTAAGTATCATATCGGGTTATTGAGAGAATGATTCTTTAACGAATTAAATTATGACAGAAATTATACAAAAAACACCCTATGAACTGATAGGCGGAGAAGCTGCAATACAAGGGCTTGTTGATAGATTTTATTTTTTTATGGATACCCTGCCTGAAGCTGATGGAATCAGGAAAATGCATACCGCGAGTTTATCGGGAGCGCGGAGCAAATTGTTTAAGTTTTTATCCGGCTGGCTGGGAGGTCCCGATTTGTTTGTGCAGGAATACGGTCACCCGCGCTTGCGGCAGCGGCATTTCCCATTTGCGATTGGCGTGGCTGAAAGAGATCAGTGGATGCTGTGCATGATAAAGCTTTAGATGAAATGTCTATGGATGCAAATTTCAGGGAAAACTTGAGACAGTCGTTGCAGCAGCTGGCGACCCATATGATCAATCAGGATACCCATGACTCCAGTGCCTTATAATGGAGAGAGCGGTCATTTCTAATCTGCCATTTTCGTACGCTATTCGACGCAGTCAGCGAGCCACGAATACGCGCATTGTTGTCACGCCCGGCAAAATTGAAGTTGTTGCACCGGCAAAAGTATCCGAGCATAGGATTCACCAGTTTGTTCAGGCAAAGCAGCAGTGGATTGTTCTGGCCCTGGCTAAAATAGAAGCTAAAAACCGGCAGCATAAAAGTTTTGCTCCGGCTTTTTACAGTCATGGCGCTGAAATCCCCTATCAGGGGGGGACATATAAATTGGCAGTCCGGCCGACAAAATTAAAAAGGATTAAAATAGAGTTTTTGGATGAGTTTATTGCTCATGTGCCTGAAGCTTTGATTGTTAACGAACACAGTGAGGATATCAAGGGCGCATTGATACGATGGATGAAGCAGCAGTCAAAACTCCATGTAGAGCAACTGGTGAAACAGCATGCCGATAAAAAACAGTTATTTCCTCAAGCCATTAGAATTAAAACACAGAAGAGTCGCTGGGGCAGTTGCGGTATTCACAATGACATTAATATCAATTGGCTGCTAATCATGGCGCCTCCCGAAGTTCTGGAATATGTAGTGGTGCATGAGCTTTGCCATATCCAGGTCAGGAACCATTCCGCCCATTTCTGGGCATTAGTTGGCGAGCATTTGCCGGATTACAAAAACCAAAGGCATTGGCTGAGAAAACATGGAAACAGTCTGATGAAAGGGTTATAGCTTATATGAGCAAGAAAAATAAAACTGCATTTGTTTGCGATCAGTGTGGAGCAGATTATCCTCGCTGGGGAGGGCAATGTACCAGTTGCGGTGAATGGAATACGATCAAGGAAGTCAGGCTGGGTTCAGCGAAATCAGACCGTAACAGTCGTTCTGCGGGTTATGCGGGAAGTAGATCGGAAGTTCAATTGTTGTCAGATGTTAATCTTTCCCAAGCCGAGAGAATTTCCAGCGGCATTTCCGAGTTTGACCGAGTTCTGGGCGGTGGGATTGTCAGTGGGAGTGTGGTGTTGATCGGCGGAGCGCCGGGGGCAGGGAAGAGTACCATTTTGCTGCAGGCCATTGCCAACATTGCCGCGCGTGGTGTGAGTGTGCTTTATGTTTCAGGCGAAGAGTCACTGCAACAGATTGCAGAGAGGGCTCACAGGCTGAAGCTGCCAGCAGATAAAATCATGATGCTTGCCGAAACTTCGGTGCAGCGTATCTGTGATGTTTTGGATGAGGTCAATCCACAGATTCTGGTGATTGACTCGATTCAGGTCATGCATACGCAGGAGACTGATTCGGCGCCGGGATCAGTTTCTCAAGTCAGGGAATCAGCCAGTTATCTGACGCAATATGCCAAAAAACATAATGTATCCATTTTTATGGTCGGGCATGTAACCAAGGATCAGTCGCTGGCAGGTCCCATGACCTTGAGTCACATTGTTGATACTCAGGTGATGCTGGCTTCGACAGATGATGCCCGGTTCAGGGTTTTAAGGGCGGACAAAAACCGGTTTGGCAGCGTGGGTGAACTGGGTTTTTTTGCGATGGACGGTTCGGGACTAAAAGAAGTTAAAAATCCTTCAGCAATGTTTTTGAACCGACCGGAAAAACCGTCTTCAGGCAGCGTTATCACCGTGCTATGGGAAGGTACGCGACCGCTTCTGGTGGAAATTCAGGCGCTGGTTACTGAGTGTCAGTATGGAAATCCTCGCCGACTTGCGGTGGGCTTTGACCAAAATCGTTTGGCTATGCTGCTTGCCGTGCTATCCCGGCATGGCGGTATTGTTACCGCGACTGATGAGATTTATGCCAATGTTGTTGGCGGCATCAAAGTGACAGAAACCAGTTCCGATCTTGCCATTGTGGTGGGGATAGTTTCCAGTCTGAGGGATAAGGTTATTGCGCATGACACCTTTTTTTTCGGGGAAATCGGCCTGAGCGGGGAAATCAGGCCAGTGGCCAATGGTCATGCGCGTCTTAATGATGCGGCAAAACATGGTTTCAAAAAGGCGGTTATTCCCAAAGCAAATACACCTAAAAAATCAATTGAAGGCTTGGAGATTCATGCGGTCTCTACGCTTTCTCAAGCGCTTGATATTTTTTCGGAAATATAGCAGTGCTACTCGGTTAATGCCAGCAAATCCCTTTCCAGTAGCTTACTATCGCCTAGATTGAGTTCAATCAATCGACGTAGCTCAGAAATGCTGCCCATATCAATATGTTCACATTTAAAAACAACGTTATTTCCTACAACATGAGTCCATGAGTCGCGGTAAGTGCCATTTTAATGTTGGATTGTTCAGGCAAATGTAATGTAAGTGTGTAGATTTTCTCCAGATTTTCTTCCCAGGGAAGTTCAAGGCGCAATAAACAGCCTTTTAAGGAAAGGTCGGTAATTTCGCATGGCCAAATTTTTTCATCGCTGCTTAATGTAGCTTCTGCTTTATAGAAAATACGGTGATATTGACTGTTATCGTTGTTTTCTATTGGAGGCATGGGCTTAAGTCAGAAAAAATTGCAGGGATGTATTGTCGATAACCAGTATGTCATTATTGTTTAATTTAAGTGATTGATCATTCAAGGGTTCATTGTTTACCGTTATCGTGCCTATATTCTCCAGTGCGGAAACAAAATATCCCTCATTTCTTTTCGATATCACAATAACTCCGCTGCCATTATTACCCAGTCGCGTCATGGCCTTCTTTA
>JAQTLI010000385.1 GCA_028714995.1 Methylobacter sp.
TACCATAGCCACTGTCACTTATCAGAATTGTAAAATAAACAGTGTAAATGTTCGTGCTAATGGAGCTACTACTGCTGATTTGACTGATATTGGTGTCTATGGCGGGGCTGGCAAAGTAATAACCTTTATCAATACCACTACCGGAGTAAGAGCTAATCTGGATGCAGCTGACAAACAGGTCGGAGGTGCGCCAGACAGCGGTATTATCCTTAATGTTGGCAAAACTATTGTAATGACCCTTACCGGCACTGGAGCTACAGCAGTAGACTTTACGGTCACTATTGAGTATGAAGCTCTTGCTGATGGCGGTTACTTATCTTAAAGATGAGGTATTGAGATGATAAACGGACAGAATTTATCAGCTACAGGCGGAAATCCCGTTATGAAATCTTATACTATCGGTACTCAGGGATTGGGTGCCGGAGTAACAGTCTATGCTGCCGGTTTTTATGAAGCTCCTTTGGCATCTGCGGCTCTGACTCAGGCTGCTGCTACTGTGAATTATGGGGCAGCAAACAGAGCTACCGCTGCCCATGCTTTTTTAGTGGCTTCGGGAGCTGGTTCAGTTAATGCTGGGAGTTGCTCTATAGTAGTTTCTGGTACGTCATTTATGGGAGATGGTACCAGAGTACCCGGTGACTCAGAAGTTATTGTTGCCGATATTACGGCAATGTCAGCTAATCAGTATTTTGAAACAAGCAAGAAGTGGCTGGGCCAGGTCACGTTTACTTTAACGCCGTCTGGAGCTGCTACCTATTCGGCTACGTTTAATTATGGCTTCACAAAATACGATGATTTTGGGAATGTGAATTTTACCGTTAATCAGGTAGAGGCCGTTGGTTTAGCCGGAGCCAACGATGCTGATTTTGATGTTCAGTTAATACATCACAATTCCGCGGGCTGGACATATTCGGCAGCTGCTTTTGTACCCGGACCTGCTCCGGTACTGTCATTAGTTACAGATTATGCTACTGATGACGAGATAGATAACGGTTACGGCTTTGCATGGAAAAGACGTGATCTATCTATAGACGTTGAAGGAAGTATGTCCGAAGGTGTTATATTAAGAATGGTGACTACGGCCAATAATGCTGTACAGTTTTGCAATATGCACATTGGCGTCAGCTACCGGTAAAAGGAGAACATGATGGACAAGAAAATTGGATTGGCAATAGGCGGTCTGGGAATTGCAGCTGGGCTTGCCGCTATCTTTTTAAAAGGCAAGAAGACAGAAGCGGCAGTCACTCCGATACCTGATAATAATCTTAGTGATCCGGAAGTTACTCCCACGGATCCAAATGATCCTACCCCCACTGTATTGCCGGATATCCCGGACTTCACCGGTTTGAGTTTGGATAGCCTCTCTTTGCCGGCGAATGGAGTGGCCAGTGGGGCTGAATACTGGCCAGAAGCCGTTTTATCCTTGCCATATGGGGAGCAGGTGACTTACCATTTCAGCCTGTTTGGTAGAAGTGAAGATCTGCCCATAGTCAATATAAACGGGCAGGAATACGCATCAGGTATCCCTGTAATGTCGTTCTACCTCTGTGGGCCGGCTGCATCTTATCAGCCGGATGGGGCTATTGACCTTGATCCGAATGCTACCCAGTACCATTTAAGAGGGTCTGTAATGGTGAAGGAGTCTGCCCCGTCTAATATTTCTCAGGAAATATCCCGTTTGGTAGCGGAAAGAGTAGCGCTGGAAGATCAGCTGATGGATGAGGTTCATTTTTACTATTCTCCGGAATACAATAATCTGCAGCTGAATGAGCAGCGTGCCCATGATGCCTTGAGGCAAAGTCTGGCTGACCGGATAGATGCAGACCGGGCAGAGGAAAGCCGGCTACGGAATAGCTATTACAATCAGTTTAAGGCCGCGGCAGCAAAGGCTCAATATAACGAGCCGCAGGCTGGTTTTGCCGGAGCAGTAGACCTGATAAAGAAAGACCTGCCTCCTGGCCAGTATCCTCTGGATGTCACGATAAAGCGCATTATAGCCGGGCAAACAGAGGAATTCGGTTATCCTCAGGTCGGCGTTCTTATCGTAACGTAAAAGTATAGACAAAAAGCCTGATATGTAATATTCTGAAAGCGAGGTGCGAAATGGCCATGGATAAAAAGACAAAAGGGTTAATCTTCGGTGGGATTGGTTTGGCGGGGCTGATAGTTGTAATTGTGGCCGCCAAAAAAGCGGATCTCTGGCCATCTACGGACCTGCTTTTCCCCATAGTAGACCAAAACGGAAACCCGCTGACTTATGTAAATGCTGAAGGCCAGACAGTATATGGGTATACCTCTCCGGCCTTTGCCGGCTTAACTGATTCCAGCGGCCGGTTGATTGTTAATTCCAGAGGGGAAGTGCTGGTACCTCTTACCGAGCCAGCTGTCCGGGCAATATATGACGCTGCAGGTTTAAGCAGCGCCCAGATACAGGCTCAGATAGAAGCTGATAAAGCCAATGCAGTCAATATTCCGAATATGTCTGTTGTGGCTGAACAAACATCCAACGGGAATATCCCCACTCAGGAGCAGGTAAATACCTGGTATGGCTCTCAGAACGATTATGACCTAGCCGTCATGAATACGGTTACAGTTGATCTGGGAGGCACTAATCCGGCAGATCAGGAGTATATTGAATTGCTGACTGCCGATCCAACACTGACACTGGCTCAGATTTTGAACAACAAGGCATGGGGATTACCTCTTAATACTCACTGGACTTATATGCGAGATCCGTATGGGAATGTGACGTGGGTGGCGGAAACTCAGGTTGACGGCTATCTGTCGCAGGGCTGGACAATGGCCTGAAAATAAGCAAGCTTGGAAGGAGACGCACATGGATACAGCCTCTATAATCATGGTAGCCATTGCCGGAGTGACGCTGCTGCTGTCACTAATGAAGACTGCATATGACCATGGTAAACAAAGCTCAGTTGTTGCTGCTTTAAAAGAGTCTATGGAGGAATTCCAGACAAATATCAGGAAGGTAATGGATGAGAAAATCTCCAACATGTCCAACATGATGGGCAGTAAAATAGAGAAGCTCAACGATGTTTTGGATCTGCAGATTAAAGAGCTGCAGAATGATGTGAAACGTCTGGATACGGAGCAGTGCCGGGTTGTTAAGCAGGTAAACGGACACGAAACCAGGCTTCAGATAATTGAAGCCAATAAAGAGTCAAAGAAGGTCCTGCATGATTAAGATGTTAGGCAAACGTCCGGCGGTGGAAGATCCCCGGACTTTGAAGTTAAACGAAATCCTCAGACTGGAAAAGCTCCCTGAAATCCCTGCAGAGTTTTCTTGCACGGAAGAGGCTACCGGCTTTCCTTTGAGAATGTACCGGAATGACCGCTGGGGGGATTGTGTTATTGCTGCCCGGGCAAACCATACGGTACTGTTTGAATTCCGTGAAGAGGCTTGTATTTTGGATATAGCTGACACAGATGTCCTGAACGAATACTGGAAGGAACAGGGCGGTGGGACGTGCTGGAACAAGCGGCCGGATAACGGTCTGGTGATGCTGTATTCCATGAGGGACTGGCGGACTGGATGGAAGGCCTGCGGTAAGAAGTATTCCTCTTATGCCTTTGGCCAGATAAGCTCCGGTGATGAGGACAGTATCAAAGCAGCAGTTTACCTGCTGGGAGGTGTTCAGGTTGGTCTGAACCTGCCGATTACCGCCTCCGGCCAGTTTGAGGCTGGGGAGCCGTGGGAAGTGGTATCTACCAGTGGAGACGGCCGGCCGGGCAGCTGGGGCGGTCATGCAGTCTGGCTCAGTTCTTATCATCTG
>JAQTLI010000386.1 GCA_028714995.1 Methylobacter sp.
ACCCAGCGCTTCGGCGTGGCTTTTCTCGATCAGTATCGATGCCTCCGGATCGAGCAGTTTTTTGTTATGGGTTAAGTAGCGATTGGCCTTTATTGCGAACCTGAATGTTGCCGGGGTTTCTTCGGACCACTTTTTAAACGTGGTAGGACTTTGCAGGCGATAGAAAGTGCCGTTAACTTCCAGCGCAGAAAAGCGTTCTGCATAGAATTTAAGCCAATCTTTTTGCGAGACGCCGGTGTAAAAACGATCTTGCCAGTGCTGATAACTCCAACCGCTGGTGCCTATATATAGTGATTGCATATTAAAATTCGTTTTAGAATCCAGCTGTTTACATCACCGTCATTCACCATTTCATTGCAGATTAGGCTTTAGCTCAACAGCCAAGTCGCGGCTCAAACGATTGAGGCATTCGTTAAGCGCCTCCACAATAATACGGTAGTCCGAGGTCGAAGCCGGCTCACGATAAGATACCTGTCGATTCTGTAGCACTCCGTCGCCGCGCGATATGTGCCATTGCGCAGTCAGACCGGCCTGTCCTTGCGGGTCTACATGAAATTCGAGAATATTGACGGACACTCTGGAATTCGCCTGTTCTGCAGTAGTTGAAGTGTTAGAAAAGCCCACCTCCGCCGGCACCAGAAGCGTAAGATTTTGAGCCAACACGCGGCTGATATTGTAATCCAACGCCTCGGTCCAGCGATTGAGTTCGCTCAGCTGATAGGCGTTTTTGCCGGTGGCGGTCACGATCTGGGGCCTGTCCACATAGTGTGGAATGTGAACAGATTCCAGGATAATAACGGGATTTTTGGCTGCCCCGACGGGTCCTTTACGTTCGAGGTCACTGATTGGCTCCAGCATATAGAATTGTGACGGGGACGTTATCCCACCTACGCAGCCCGCCAGAGACAGGAGTAAAACTGATAGTAGCGGAAGAAAAACGAGTCGGTTTATATGCATGGTCAATCTCCTCTAGTCATCTTTTCCGGTAAGCACCGCTTCCGGATGGCGTTCCAGATAGTCGGTCAGATTCCTGACGGACCGTGCAGCATCTTTTAGCGCTTCCAGGGTTTCGTTCAATGCCGATTCAGGCCCGACGGCGCCGCCCAGTTTCGCCATCGAATCCTGCGTTCTGTCAAGGGCGGCAGTTGCGGCAGTCAATGTCTTATCGGTGTTGGCGATAATGGGCTTGAAATCTCTGATCAATGTATTGGTGTTAATCATTGTATTGTTCGTATTGACCAGCAACGGCTCCAGATTATGATTTAGCGTTTTTACCGTTTTCTCCAGTTCCTCCAAAGTATTGGCCAAGGCGGCACTGGATTTCTTAACATCTTCGGAAGCCAGAAAGTCTTTGATTTCACGCAAACTAGCGGATAAATCCTTGACTATATCATCCAGTGGCAATTCGTTTAGTTTCTTTGCCACTGCTGAGGCGGTAGTGCGGAGCTCGTCCGCAGTGGTTGGAATGGCGGGAACTTCCAGCAATCCCCGGTATTCAAGACCGGTAAACACAGGTGGTTTATCACGATGCACATCGAAGTCTACATAAAGCAGCCCTGTCAATAGACTTTGCATCTCAAGACGGGCACGAAAGCCCGCGGCAACGAGTTTGTCCCGGTTCGCCTCCCGCTCTTTGCGCGTCATCGCTCGGGGAAAAGCCTTGCCTTCTGTACCGGTTAATCTATTACGGTCGATCTCTATCACTACCGGCTTGTATATTTTTTCGGCCTTCGGATCAATCTGCAGAGTGATGTCCGTGACTTCGCCGATTTTGACACCCTGCATTTTTACCGGCGCGCCGATTTCAAGTCCATTGAGCGAGGAATCAAAAAAGATCACGAAGCGGACTTTATCAGCATGCAAAAACTGTCCACCTCCGAATATGAAGACCGCGACCAGCAAAAGCGCCAAAGCGCCGACCGTGAAACCGCCAATAGCGACAGGACTGATAGGTTTACTCATGGCAGCATTGCTCCCTACTAAGCCGACTTATTGACATTGCTTTCACCTCGGGTCAGAAATTGAATGATTTTGGCATCGTTGGATTCGGTCAACAGTTTTTTGGGCGAGCCGGTGGCCAGCATGGTCTTTGTCTCGGGATCAAGGAAAACCGAGTTGGTACCGATGGCAAAAATGCTCGCCAGTTCGTGGGTGACGGCAACAATGGTCGTGCCCAGCGTATCGCGCAGGCTGACGATCAGATCATCCAGCAGCTTGGCGCTGACCGGATCGAGTCCGGCCGACGGTTCGTCGAAGAACAGAATCTCGGGATCGAGCGCCATGGCCCGAGCGAGTCCGGCTCGTTTTTGCATGCCGCCGCTGAGCTCGGATGGGTAATAATCCTCGAATCCAGCCAGACCGACGAGGGCAAGCTTGTAGGATACGATGTCGGCGATTTCACGGTCACCCAACTCGGTGAACTCACCCAGCGGCAAGGCGATATTTTCGGCCAGCGTCAAGGAACTGAACAAGGCGCCACTTTGGTATAACACCCCAATGCGCCGCATGATACTGACACGTTCCTCGTCGCTGGCATGCCAGAAGTCTTGCTGACCGTAAAACACATCGCCTTTGGCAGGCCTCTGCAGGCCGATCAAATGCCTGAGCAACGTGCTTTTTCCGCAACCGCTGCCACCCATGATGATGAAGATGTCGCCATGCTCGATAGTGAAATTCAAATCCCGCTGAATCACGAAATCGCCGTAAGCCATGGTCAGATTATTTACTGTGATGTGCGGTGTATTCATGGCTTGTCCTGTCAGCGGTCAAATACCGAGCCGATCACAGATTAATGTAATCATCGAATCGGCAACCACAATGTAGACGATGCTATTCACCACGGCCGTTGTTGCGGCATCACCGACAGCAGAAGCGCTGCGTCCGCATTGCAGGCCGCGCATGCAACCGGCAGTTGCGATCAGAGTTGCGAATACCAGGCTTTTAACCAGGCCGATGCCGAAATCGGCCATATCCACGGCCTTATGGATTTCATTGTAGTACTGGATCAAGGACACATCAAACGCATTGACCGTGACCAGCGCTCCGCCCAGAATGCCCATCAGGTCGGCGTAAAGACAGAGTAGCGGCATCATCAAGATCAACGCCAAAATGCGCGGCAGTACCAGGAACTCCATCGGTGATATGCCCATGGTTCTGAGGGCGTCAATCTCGCTATTGACGTTCATGGTACCGAGCTGCGCGGCATAGGCGGCACCGGTTCGACCGGACATGATGACGGCCGTCATCAGCGCGCCCATTTCGCGGACCGTGCCCAATCCGACCAGATCGGCGATATAGATCTGAGCGCCGAACATGGCTAGTTGCACTGCGCCGACGAAAGCCAGAATCAGGCCCACCAGCAAGCTGATCAGCGTCACGATCGGCAAGGCCGATGGACCAGCATCCTGTATGCACAAGAACATATCAACGGCACGAAAGCGTGCCCTGCCTCGGACCAGTGCCGTGGAAGCCAGCACGGCCTCACCGATAAAAGCAATCAGCCCCTTGGCATCTTTAAGGCCATTCAGGACCGCCTTGCCAATTTCAGCCAGCGTGGATTTTTTTTGCGCCATGCGGCGGTCGCCGGCTCGTTCGGGTACAGCACGCGCCAATTTGAGCAGCGCCTGTACGCCCTCGGGCAGCCCGGATGCATCGACTTCGATACGCTGGGCCTGGCAATAATCGATGATTTTGAGGAGATAAGCCGGCAACCGGCTGTCCCAGCTTGCAAGCTCATGCGCCCGCAGTAAAACAAGCCTTAGATTTGTAAAGGC
>JAQTLI010000387.1 GCA_028714995.1 Methylobacter sp.
ATACCCACTTGTTTGGCCGGAAACCACTCGCCAACCATACGTATGCCAATAACAAAACCAACTCCGATAAAGCCCAACAAGAAACGGGCCAGGGCCAGTTGTTCAAAACTGGTGGCAAAAGCGAACATAAAACAGGGAATGCTGCCTGCCGCCAGCAGTGTTGAATAGGTGCGTTTAGGGCCGAATTTATCAACCAGAATACCGATCACAATGCGCGCAGGAATGGTCAAGGCGACATTTAAAATCAGGATGGTTTTTATTTCCGAGTTGCTCATCCCCAGCGTTTTAGCGATCACCATCATTAAAGGCGCATGGTTAAACCACACCACAAAGCTGATAAAAAAAGCCATCCAGGTCATGTGGAGGATTTTGGTTTTTCCCGTGAAGGAGAGCAGGTTAAGTCGTTGAGATGACATGATCGAGATTCCCAGTTATTAAGGTTACTAGACCAGGAAATGCATGTTGCATGCCACACTTGCAAAGACTGCTGTAATGCTGGGTTATTATAGTGCGGACGATTGAGCTTAAAGCACCAAAAGCAGGCGCTTTAGGTGATGCAGGGAGTATAAATTGAGCGGTATGCTATTTGGGGTCAGAGAGTAAAAAAAGCGATGCTTAGCTGATAATGAGCACCATAATAATGCTTGATGCATAATTATGGTGCGGTGCAAGTTTTAGAAGCTTATGTTGCCTTGCAACCAGATTTTCTGAGTGTCCGTATTAGTAAAAGTATCAGGCTGATTGTAGTTATCGGCGCTGTAATAAGCGTACTTGGCCAGCAATGAATAATGCTTGCCGAATTTCTTGAGTGCTGAAAAATCCCATTCATCGCCGTACTTAATTTGTCCGGTATCATCAGTAAAATTATGATAAGTTCCGGTTAATATAATTTCGCCTCGGTCCAGAGTGCCAATGACGGTGCCGAATACATCACGGATTCCATTGATAGGCGTAACCAGGAATATGTCTGCCCAACCCTGGAATGCATGGTTGGTCCCCAGCGGTGTATCAAAGGTCTTATTGGCGCCTTTACCATCAAGCTGCTCTATAGCGCCTTGAAAGGTTAAGTTATAGGCTGTAAAGCCGCCCATCAGATTAAGACGGTCTACTGCGTATTTGGTCGGGCCGTGTCCGTAATCTTCTTGATGTCCCCATTCAGCGGTGTAAACCAGACCGTAGTTATCACTCACCTTGAAAGAGTCCCCCGGTTTTTGAAAGTTTGTCATGCGCAAACCATAAGTTTGGCTGGATTTTTCATAGTTTTCGCGTTCAGTATAATCCAGCCAGTAGCCGTAACCGATCAGATTGCCATAATCGCCGACTTTATAGTTGACGTTAAGAATCGGAGCATTGATATGTTCGTTTGTGGCAGTAAATGTTTGTACATTGCCGATATAGCCTGCGTTAACGGTCAGGCCAAATAGCTGTTGATTGTTGTGGGTGACCAGCACCGAATCGAAGGTCGTTTCCATCTGCCGCCAGCCCACGTTGCCGATAAACCGATCATCATCAAACTTAATTCGTTGTCTTCCGCCTTTAATCACCGTATCGGGAATACCGGCATAGCTGATCCACAGTTGGTTGAGTTCACTTTTTTCAGGGTCGGCAATTGTTGAGTAACGGGTATTATTGTTGCGCGTACTATTGTAATTATCTACCATGGCAAGGTTGCCTTCATATTCGGCATAACCTTGGATGCCATAAAATACCGGCGACAGTAAACCGGCGCGTAAGCGGCTGGTGACAGCATTGGCTGTTTTTTGTGGGCCTCGGTCTTGATCGACGTTTTCCCAACGCGTGTTCAGGTCAAACTTGACCGCGCCGTTTTTACCGTAATGATAGAAATTGAGCGCGTCTTCAACTTTTTGGGTAATGTCGGCCAGGGCGGGGCCGCTCATGACAGAAAGCGCCAGCAGTGATGCGAACAGTTTGATTTTTTTCTGCGGCATAAAGCCTCCTTTTATTGTTACAGCTGCTGTTAATGCGTATGGTCACATTCGGTAAGAAAGCTCAATATGCTTTCCCGGTATTTGTAGTAATCAGGATGCTCTAGTAGGGCTTTTCGGGTGCGAGGCCTGGGTAAATCAATGTCTTCAATTTTGCCGATTTTTGCGTGTGGGCCATTGGTCATCATCACGACCCGATCCGCTAACAGGATGGCTTCGTCGACATCATGCGTTACCACAATGGCGGTGACGTGGGTTCTTTCCCAGACTTCCATCAGTACTTCCTGCAATTCCCAGCGGGTTAAGGAATCCAGCATGCCGAAAGGTTCGTCCAGCAGCAACAGTTTGGGTGATAAGGCAAAGGCGCGAGCAATGCCGACCCGCTGACGCATGCCGTTGGACATGTCGGCGGCTTTTTTGTGTAGTGAGTCATCCAGACCGACGCGGGTCAGATAGTATTCAACAATATCGTCGCGTTCTGATTGGGAGGCATGAGGGTAGACCTTAGCTACGCCCAACATGACGTTTTCAAACGCAGTCAGCCAGGGAAACAGGCTGGGCGATTGGAATACCACGCCGCGATCAGGCCCCGCGCCATCAATTTCCTTGTTGTCCAGGATAATGACGCCTTCGGATATGCTGTTCAGGCCGGCGGTCATCGACAACACGGTGGATTTGCCGCAGCCGGAATGGCCGATGATGGAGATGAATTCGCCTTTTTTCATCTTTAGGTCGAAACCGTCCACGACTTTAACCGTGCCGTTGCCATCGGGTGTGGGATAAATTTTTGATAGTTGTGAAAATTCCAGGTAACGGGGGAAGGGTAATTCAGTCTTTATGGGATTCACTGGCGATTTCTCTGTTTTCCAGTCGCTTCTTGTATTGGGCCTGACATTTGGCAGAACACGATGTCTTGTATCTTTGGCATGCGTTTTTTCCATGCCGATAGCCATCAAATATTTGGTGATTTCGGCACGCAGTTTTTTAAATTCCTCGTTGTGGTTTAACGCGGTTCTATCCCTGGGGCGCTCGATATGGACATGGAAATCCGGGCCCAACGTAGCATCAGGGCCGGGATTAAGCGGGATAACCCGATCCGCCATATAGATGGCCTCGTCGACATCGTTGGTAATCAGGATGACGGTTTTCTTTTCCTGCGCCCAGATTTGCAGAATTTCATCCTGCAGGTTGCCCCGTGTCAATGCATCCAGAGCACTGAGCGGTTCGTCCAGCAGCAAAATATCGGGGCTGGCCGCCAAGGCGCGGGCGACATTGACCCGTTGCCGCATGCCGCCGGAGAGCTCGGCGGGTTTTTTGTCCATGGCCGCGCCAAGATTAACCATCCTGACGTATTTTTCGGTATGGGCTTTGCGTTGCTCGGCAGGCCAGTGTTTAAAAATCTGATCGACCGCCAACGCCACGTTTTCAAATACCGTCAGCCAAGGCATCAGGGAATAGTTCTGGAACACGACGCCACGATCCGGCCCCGGCGCTGTGATCGGCTGGCCTTGTTTTAGCACCTCGCCGCTATCGGCCTGGATCAACCCGGCAATGGTTGAAATCAGGGTGGTTTTGCCGCTGCCGGAAAAGCCGACAATGGCAATGAATTCGCCTCCCTTGATGCTCAGGTTGATGTTGTTGAGGATGGATGTCGTGCCATAGCTTTTGCACACATTTTTCAATTCCACCAGAGGCTGGTAAGCATCATTGGATGGAGAGGCCTGCCTGGTAACAGTGGCGATATCAATGACTTTAAGTTTTGTTGCTGTCATGACCGGCTCCTGATTAAAGTTCTTTACCGAAAGAGAATGCTTTTTGT
>JAQTLI010000388.1 GCA_028714995.1 Methylobacter sp.
TCCCCTGCAAACACCGGTTGCACAAACCCTGCCTGCACGACAAGTCCCGCCAGCGCTTTAAACGTATGCAAAATAGTGACGAAAAATATACTCGCCAGCAGAAAACCGAGCAGGTAAACCAAATTGTTGTTGTAAATAAAGGCAACCAGCAACAGCAACAGAATCGTAAACACCATACCCAGTCCGCGCCGGGTAGGCAGGATAAAAACCCGGCGCTGGATCAGTTCCACCGGCCCGCTGACGGGCGGCTCAACCTTGAACTTAAAGCATTGTCTAAAAGTAAACTTAGTGTTGTCCATCCTGAACCTTTTGAAATTTGCCAACCCTTTCCTCAATGAACAGCTACATTGTTCAAAATAGGCGCCACAATCGCTTCGGAATCGCCCATACCTGAACGGATGCGATGCCCGGCGACCGCGGGTAGAACCGCCTGCACATCTTCGGGGATAACGGCATCGCGCCCGGCCATCAATGCCCAGGCCTTGGCGGCTGTCAGCAGTGCCAAACCGGCGCGCGGCGACAAGCCGCAGTGATACTGATTGGCTTGCCGGGTAAAATCGATGATCGCCTGTAAATAATCCAGCAAGGCCGGTGATGCATAGACGCTGCTAACCGCCTGCTGTAGCGTCAGCAGTTGTTCGACTGACATTTGCACGGACAAGTTATCCAACAGCTCATGGCTCGACTGGCCGTTCAGCAATTCGCGTTCCGCACGATGATCCGGATAACCCAGTTCAATGCGCATCAGAAACCGGTCAAGCTGCGACTCGGGCAAGGGAAAAGTGCCGACATGGCAAGAAGGATTTTGTGTGGCAATCACAAAAAACGGCCCAGGCAACATGTAGGTGTCGCCGTCCACCGTCACCTGCCTTTCCTCCATTGCTTCCAGCAAAGCGCTTTGTGCCTTGGGAGTGGCGCGATTGATTTCATCGGCCAGTATCATTTGCTTAAAAATCGGACCGGGATGAAATTTGAACTGCTGCTGGTCGGCAACAAATACTGAAGAACCGATGATGTCGGCCGGAAAAATATCGCTGGTAAATTGAATGCGCTGGTAATCCAGACCAAACAGTTTCGCCAAGGCATGGGACAGCGTCGTTTTGCCCACTCCCGGCACATCTTCAATCAGCAAATGCCCTCTTGCCAGCAGACAGCAAACGGCTAAACGAATTTGCCGGTCTTTGCCGAGGATGATTTGATTGGCTGCCGCCAGCAGGTTGTTGAGGCTGTTATTCATTTTGTTTAATCCTTAAGGTTTTGTGGATCTTCATCGAAGAGACACGGAAAGCATTAAGTAAAAGACTTCCTGTCTTCCGGGTTGATGATTAACTTTGGTCGCATGGGGTGTTGCCGCCAGCCAGCGGATCGGGGGTTTTCAAATACAAGACCCGGTCGTCACCACGATCACTGGCATCCTGAGTTTGTATAGTTGTATCAATCGCCGCATCACCAGGCTCAATGCCAGTTCCCGGCCCGGCAGAAACCAGGCGGGCGTATTCGGGGTGATAGACACCGCCATAATAAGGGACCTGCAAATTAATCGGTCGATGCCAGGCATCCATGATTTGCGAACCGGCATTAATGGCCAAATGAACTTTGCCCGTTGGGTTGGTTGCTGCATCAAACACATCGACAAAACTGACGCCGAGTCCTGCGGGTATCGCGGCACCGCCAGACTGTAAATAAGGTCCACGCCAACCAACAGCTGTTTTGGCATTAAATGAAACCATACCGCCCCACGAACTATCCGTTGGCGCCGAGAACAGATACGTTAAATTGTAATCAGCCGCTGTGCTCTTAGTGACTTTTGGGTAATAACCCAGAGTATCCCCATAAAACCCGGCACCCGCTGTTCCCCCCATAATCGCCTCCTTAACCGCCTGCATCGTTGCATCGGTTGTTTGACACATGGCTGTACTTCCGATGCCTCCGACATAGGGCACCGTAAGTCCGGCAAGAGCAATTAGTATCAGCAAGACAACCGATAGCTCCAGCAGCGTCATGCCTCGTTGGAGTGATTTAAAGCGTTGTATTCCTGTCATGGCTTACCTTTCTTGTTTTTGTTCTTTGTGGTTAAACATCGATCGAATTGTTGGCTACCAATTGATCACGGGCAAGGTGGTGTGCGGATGAAAATCGATCTGAATCGGGTTTCGGCGGTCGGCAGGATAAAGCGGGTTAGCAGCATCACAATCGCCGTCATGTCTGTGTATGGCAATGGCAATTTGCCCTATAGGTATTCGCAGTGGCGATGCCCATGTTTTAGTATTAATTTCACACGCCGCCTTGTTGTTATAAAGTGCATCACTGCAACTACCAAGATCACTGAAACTTATTGAATGTACTTGTCCATCTTCAGAAATAGAAGTTGAGGCACTTTCTATGCGACGAATTTGATTATCAAATCGGTAATACAAATTCAAACAGATATTTTGAGTAGCGCTCGTCGATGATTCCGTCCAAATCTTGCCGTTGTCTAAACACGCCGTCTTGTTTGTTTGGGTTGTATCGCTACAAGTTCCTGTCGTTGAAATAGATGATGGATTAGATCTCATATTCACCGTTATTAAACTTACCTCTACCAACCAATCAACTGAGGTTATCGTCGGCTGACTTATTGGGTAATCTTCATCGTAATCAGTATCGGCCGGGTTTAAAGTCTGATTTTTGCCTTTGCTTTGTAATGTCAATATGGGCGATGCATTAATAAAATTCCAGCCATAATTATTATCGTTTGCTACATTACCCCATCCATCGGTAAACGCATCGTTATCAACCGGGTTACCAGAGATATTCAAATAAGGCCCACTCCAGCCACCATAAAACAGATGTGTCCATAAACCAGCATTGGCAACACATTGAGTCTCGTTAGGATAACTCAGGCTACAGAAGCCATAGCTTTTTCGTCCAAGCCAAACAGCACCGGGAGTAATTTCACAATCGGCTTTAGTAAATTTAGTGTTGTCTGTGCAATAACTAGCAACTTGAATTAATTCCCTCAGACTAGTCGGCAACCGCCCCATATCCGCCACAAACCCGTTCACTGCCTGTTGGCCGTTGATGATCTGCCTGGGATTGCCCAGTATCGCCTGCCTGATCATGTCCAGCCGCTCCCTGGTCTGTTCGTAACGTGTCTGAAAGCCCAGTTCGCTGGTTTCTCGCACGGCGACGCTGGCCAGCAGGGTAATCAGCAGCAGGACGACGGTAAGCTCGACCAGCGAGAAGCCGCGTTCGGAATTATGAATGCGTAGAATCATGACGAGTTAATGCGGGCTGGTAATGATTGAGGTTTCTTTTGGCAACGATGCGGTTAGCCTCAGAGGCAGGCGCCACATTGCGCCGGTCGCCGGGTCGACCAGCACCATGCCGATGGGATTAAGGATGTTGACGAAATACCAGCCATTGATACAGCTGTTGAGTCGATAGGTCTGCGATTGAAAGCCCGGTTTAAAAAACTGCACGGTATAGTCGGCTTTTTTGAAATAACCCGCGCCGCTTTCCAGGATTATAGTGGCAGGTGTTTGCCCAAGCGTCACTTCGATGCCGTTGCTATTTTTGATGACGAATTTTGCACCGGCGGGATTGCTTTCGATCAGTACCGGATAAGCCGAGTTACTGAGGATGGAGGCACAGCCCTGAAGCAGCAATGCCGTAATGAGGAAGATGAATTTGTTCATGTATAGTGCGTTTTTAAAAATTGAAAATCAGCCGCATAAGCAGAAAGACCACAAAGATTTAACATCCCTGGTGTCTTTCTTGCCAT
>JAQTLI010000389.1 GCA_028714995.1 Methylobacter sp.
CCATCAGGGCCAGAGGCAGCAAAGACCTCATTAACAGGCCGGATATATGGCAGCAACTGCGTTGACTGACCGTAGCGATCGAAAAGAAAAAGCTTGCAAAACGGAGGAGTCCATATATGTGCTGAGGTACAAGGCGCATCGTTCGCGATTGATGCGCTTTACTACGTTCAATACATTCCTACCCGCTACTTCGCTGATGCCGGAGTCGACGTCGCCGGACCAATACCAACGATTTGCAGAATCGTATCGCCATCCCTGGCGCCGTCGTAATGGACTTCATTGCCATAATGTGTGACAAAACTGCCCGCCGGAACCGGTTTCAAATTATCGGGGTTGTAATCTGTACCGGTACCGACCCACCAAGTGCCTGAAATCACGGTGATAAAACGGTCATTCGGGTGGGAATGCGGCTTGCTGTTATGATGCGCTTTCCATTTGTTTAGCACGACATATAGGCCCGGCTTGGAAGGGTCGCCGACCAATACCGCGGTTTCCGAACCGCTGGGATTCGTGACCCATTTGATGTCATCGGGCAGCTTGATCGAAATCGCCTTGGGGTCAAGATCGGCCGCCGATACGGAACCGAAGCTCAAGGACAAGCAGGTTGCCAGCGCTAACCATTGAATGTTAATAAAATGAAACATCTAAATTCTCCTGTAAGAATTATGATCGCCGCATGCTTTGTCGGCGACTCAAGGTGCTGATGTAAGATGGAACTGGCTTAACTCGGGCGGAATCACCGCTTTTTCAGAATGCGGCGTTCCGGTCGGAACCCATTCATATGGCACCGGTTGGCCTCGATACAGCTGATTGTTGGCAGTAGCACGGCCAGTGAGCGGATCCTTGCCAATGCGGAAATACGGATTGACGAATTCCCAAACAATGTCGCCGTCACGGGTCACCTGGAACAACCGGCCACTCTGGCCTTCATCGATAAACGTATTGCCGTTGGGCAAGCGCCGGGCGGCACTGATATGAGTGCTGCGAAACGACCAAGTGGGACCGCCGGAATCTTCGCCGGTGTACTGCCAAACGATCTCGTTCTTGACTGGATCGATTTCCAGCACCCGAGAGCCGCCGGTTCTGGGAACAGCCGCCGTCGGGTAACCGGCCAAGCCCTGATTATCGAATACCAACAAGTTACCGGCACCGGGCAGGCCTTCAGGAATAATATGGGCATCGTGCTGGGCGCTGATCTGATCTACCGGCCTTGGCACATTGCGAGGCTGTGCTTGCTCTTCGCTGGCAGCCTTATAGTGCGGTCCCAGTCTCCAGACGATTTTGCCAGTCTTCTTATCGATGATGGCGATAAAGTTGGCGTTACGGGCGTCGAATAGCAGATTGTCGGGATCGAAACGCTTGTCGCCGGTCGCAAACCAGCGATTGGGGCCGACCACCTTGAGATTGTTGACATGCAGGTAATCGGCAATCTCGGCATTGCGCACCAGCTTGAGTTCGGACGGACTGAAACCGAATTCATTGATATGCTCGGACGCGATCCATTTCCAGACCACTTCCCCGGCCGGGTTGACTTCATAAATCACATCGTCCAACACCTGCGTCTGCTTAAAACCTTTTACCGGATGCACGAGGTTAGCCAATACGACAGTGTTACCATTCGGCAGCCGCGCCCAGTCGTGGTGTTGCTGGGCAGCTCCGCCGGGCGCCTTTTCGCCGAACGTCCAAACGGTTTTACCGTCCCAATCCAGTTCGCCTATAGTCTTGGAAACTCGCCGATTGATTTGGCCCGGTACCAAGTCGGTACCTTTGCCTTCGATGGTGTCTAGCGTCACAAATACATGGCCGAGTTTGCCGCCGTTCACTGCCGGATCGATCAGCGTGCTGTGGCTGTCGGCATCTTTCCATTCATGAACTGAATTACCGTTCAGGTCGATCAGGTGAGCGATGTTGTCGCCGCCGGTGAACAGGACGAATGAATTGAATGCCTTTGCCGGGTCGTAACGCGTAGTGCCAGTAGGATATATGCCGGGAGCTGCGGTCGCGGAGACACTTAGCAGGACGCCGACCGCGCCCAGCATCGCTTTGGGTAAAACAGGCAAAAACCTGGATGCGCCGCTTGGACTGCTTCCATGCGGCTTCTTAAAAATGGTTGTCAGTGTCATGTATTGATCCCGTTGGTGCTTGGTGAAGCGAATAAGCATTGCGCTAATGCTGGTTGACAAACAGCTAAACCTCAGCCCACCTTATTCAAAGCTCACGCTCGTTGACATAGCCAAAAACTAAAAAAGCAGGCGAAATATTTCACCTGCTTTTTCTCCTAGGCTACTGTTTATAGATTAGCCGCTTTCAGGTGCTCAACGGCTTCTTCGGCGGACTTTGTAGCGATCTCGGCATGGTTTTGTTTGCCATGCGCTATAGAGTCTTCCAATGATTTGATACCCGCACTCAGGTGGGTTTTGGCTTCACCAGTCGCTACACTTTCACCTGTTTTGGCATGGTCAAGGGCTTTTTCGGCATGCTCGACCAACACAGGTGCGTGACCAGCCTTGCCGTGGGTCACCGCATGCTCGGCATGTTTTAAGGCACCGGCTGCGTGTTCTTCTGCAAACACTCCAGCGCTGGCAAATAATAATGCACTGATAATAATCGCTTTATAATTTTTCATAAATTCTCCTAAGGAAATATTTTATTGGTTTGCAAACGGTTTGATTCAAGGTTGATTACAAGCTAAAAATCCCCTCTTACTCCAGTCGGCTATTTTTTAGAAACTTGACTGCTACCGGCTAATAGCCAGTTATTGCAATACAAGACGCTCGGCAAGTTTAAAGAATTGTCGATATGCAATATTTAACAATCAATTTTTATGCCAACCTTTAATGCATTGTTTTTAAAGAAAAATAAATATTGAAGCCGAAGTGTGATGGTGCTTAATCAGCAGGTGTTGCTGAGCGACTGCTTATTGGGCAACTATGTGGTGACCGTAGCGACTGAATGTGATCATCACTTCAACCTCAAGCTACGTGCCCGGGAAATCGGGTGGAAGATCAGTTAGCCGGATATTTCAATACATTAGAGGAACGATAATTTGTGGGGATGCCTCAGAGTTCCACTTCCGCCCGCCGATTCACTCCCGATGCCAGATCAACTCGCCGTTCTTGTAAACCGACCTGACCCGATGTAAGGGAATGGTATGCATCTGTCCCTCATCGCAATCAATCAGTTCGAAAACGCTAGGGCAGTCCTGTGGAAATTTGATTTCGCGAAACGGCACATGAATGATTTCGTGCTCAATCCGGTCGTAATAACCGATGACGAATTCGCCGCGGCCGAATTCCGTATCCCAGCGGATGCGATGGAGGAGGTCTTGAATGGGGATCATGATGGCGTTACCGACTTGCAAGGATTTTGACTAAACCGATTCCGTCGGCGGCCGGGGTGATGTCTATCCGCGCCAGTCCGAAACGCTTAACCACCCAGGCGTTGGTGACGAGATGCGAACTGATGCGCTCGACGCCGAAAATGGATTCACCCCGGCATAAGGCGGCCGGCAGGATCAACTGATCGGCGAGATGCTGCTCCAGGGCGGCGCCCGATCGATGATGCTGCAGGAGCGCGAAACAGGCTTCCTCGGCGACTAGCTCGGCGGGCTTTCCACGTTTCCCTTGGGCGCCGAAGCCGGCCAGGCTGTTTTCGTAATGAGCAGTCAAATACAAGCCGGCACCGGGGCAGGCCGATTCCAAAACGACTGCTTCGATTTCCGTCGCCATTCCGGCCTGCTCCAGAA
>JAQTLI010000390.1 GCA_028714995.1 Methylobacter sp.
AGGATGATGAATTCGTCTTGTGTCTCAGGGGATATATGAACCCCCATAGGCGCAATATGCGCCACGCCTGAACTGTTTTGGGTGATGACTATGGTTTCTTGAATCATTAGTGCTTTTTTAATGTGGTTCCAGCCGGTTTAAATGTGTGCAGGTCAACGGTGGGTTCTGCGGTGTCGGTCGCGCAACCCCATTGCAACGCTTGATCCTGAGTATAACGTTTACCCAACTGCCATGCTATTTCAGCGCGGGCCAGTTCAACGCCCAGGTAAAAAGCGTGTCCGCCGTCATTTTCAACATGCAGCTTGGGGAACAGGTCATACGGATCGGTGGCGCTGTGCAGGCCGTCGCGGTTGAAAATATGCACCCCTTCGGTGCTGATTTGAACGCGGTAACTGGGGTCTTTGATTTGCCCCGCCAGTTCCTTGATTTCATCCAGTGAATAAGGGAAGGGTGAGGTCTCATGCAAGGCCATTAAGCCTGGATCGATATGCTTGGGCAGCATGTCATGCTCTTTTGCCGCAAACATGATGCGGCGCGCCAGATCGGCTTCCTTGACTGCCCGGCAGGCATGTTTGCTGACTTCGGTTGCCAAAATGCTGTTGATATTAAGTTCCGAACAGATGCCCAGTAACAAGGCATTCATGCCCATAGTATCGGCATGGGTCAGTTCGGTGATATTGCCGACCCCCAGCATTATTTCAATGTCGGGATGGTTCTTTCTGACTTCATGATAGCGCACGATGGATTGCGTGAAGCCGAAGTGCAGGGGGTCTAAAATCGGATCGACGATAAATGCGCGGTTTTTTGCCTGCATGGCCTTGATGGCTCTATCAAGTGAACCCAGGTCTTCATGTTTTTCCGGAATCAGAATCGGCGTTGCAGCGACTTCATCGGCAACCCACAGCGTGCTTTCGTGCAGGCTGAGCATGTAGTCCGCGCCTGCTTTGCCGCCTCTGAGCAAATCGTCCGCCTCAAGCGAATCGATGCTGACGGTAAAACCTTCCTGTTTCAATGTGCGGATGATGTCTTCCATGTGCGGAAAATCAGTGCTTGGCAGGCAGCCTATGTCGATCACATCAGCGCCGTTTTGTTTGTAATAGTAGGCGCGTTTAACCACCTCTTCAACGCTGACATTGGGCGCATCGACGATTTCGGCAAAGATTTTGACGCTGTAGCGGTTTAAATCAAGCTTGTGCGCGGCTTGGCCGAAAAACATCGGCAAGTCCTTGAGCTCTTCAGGGCCTCGCTCGATCGGCAAACCCATGTCTTTGGACAAGGCTTCCAGATCGCCGCGGCAGCGTCCGGGTACGAGTATCCGATCAGCGCCAAAGGTGTCGGTCAGGCGGCGGCCTATCATGTCTGCAGTCATTAAGGCGGCGACTTTTAGACCCAGTTGATGCACGGTGTAGGTGAATTCCGGCTGCATTTTTTGGAGGATATTACGTAGTTGTTTTTCCGCCAGTTTGCCGGTAAGAAAGAGTATGTGTTCGCTCATGTTAACGATTCAAGCCGTTCTTTAACTTTGATGATTAGTTCGTCTACACTATCAACGACCGTCGTGTACTCAAAGGTACGTAACTTAGCCGTTCCTTCCAGATCGATTTTGCGTGGATAAACCATGACTTTTCCGCCCGGTGCGGTGGTTTCCATTTCCGGTGCTATATCACAAGGGTAGACAATGCTGGGAACTTTGCATTTTCCGGCTTGGGAATATAAATTGGTCACTAGTGAGTCAGCAATACCCACCACGCATTTGGCAACCGTATTTGACGTGGTCGGTGCCATCACCAAGGTATGGTAATGACCCTTGTAAAAATGCCCAACCGGCGGCGCTGAAGCGGATTTGTCGCGATACACCGGCATTTTTTTGCGGATGTCATTGAGATTAATACCGTACATTTTTAACACTTCTTCACCGGCCTGGCTCAGGTATAAATCAACATTATCCAGCGTCATCAGGAAATCCAGGCATTCTTTTATATAATGGCCGGAGCCGGTGATGGCCCAGGCTAATCGTGCCTTATCCATTAAAGGTTCCATTAAATTCAATCAGAGTCCAAAACATTTGGTTATTATACATCAATCAATATACCAATCTCGCGCTCAGGAGCTTTTAGGGAATGTTCAGTCAATTCAATAGCCGCGCCAGTTCCAGACTGGCTTGTGGCATACACACCATCCTTGGCGATAAGCCGCTGATTATGGGGATTTTAAATGTGACGCCGGATAGCTTTTCTGATGGCGGTAAATATTCAGGCCTCAATGCCGCTTTGCAGCAGGTTGAGCTTATGCTGGCTGAAGGCGTTGATATTATCGACATAGGCGGAGAGTCGACGCGGCCGGGGGCCGAGCCTGTTGCAGCTAAAGAACAAATCCAGCGGGTGGTTCCGGTGATTGTAGCCATCAGGCAGCAATTGGCCAGCGATATTTTAATCAGCATCGATACGACTTTAAGCGAGGTTGCAAAAGCGGCGCTGGATGCCGGAGCCAATATCATCAACGATGTTTCAGCGGGAAGGGATGATGCCGCCATATTGACGCTGGCAGCCCAGACCGGTGCGCCAATTATTTTGATGCACAGCCAAGGGGCGCCAAAAACCATGCAGGATAATCCGCATTATAATAATGTCGTGCAGGAAGTGCTGGATTCTCTAAAGGAAAGCATTAATGCGGCATTAAAGGCGGGGATTAAAAAAGAAGCTATTGCCATCGATCCGGGCATAGGTTTTGCCAAACGCAAGCAGGATAATATTGATTTGCTGGCGCATCTTGATGCATTGGTAGCGTTAGGTTTTCCGGTGCTGCTGGGCACCAGTCGCAAGCGCTTTATGGGGACTATCTGTGATGTAACTGAGCCCTCGGAACTGGTTACAGCCACCGCAGTGACCACGGCTTTAGGTGTTATGGCGGGCGTACAGATATTTCGGGTACATGATGTCAAGGAAATCCGGCAGGCGGCTGATGTGGCTTGGGCAATTAAACGGAGTCGGTAATTTCAGATCAAACATTTCTCATCATTATGAAGCGGATTGTTGACCCGTGTGCTGATCGCCGTAAGCTGCATTTTACTGTATGCATCGGCGGCTAAAAAATCAGGTATCTCGGGGGCGGTATTGTTCTTATCCAGCCAGCGGTTGTAATCATCGGGTGGGATTAGGACCGGCATTCGGGCATGAATAGGCGCTATTTTGTCGTTGGCAGCAGTGGTGATAATGGCGCATGAATAAACTGTTTTCTGATCATGTTCCCAATGCTCCCAAATACCTGCAAAAGCGAATAAACGGTTATCGGGGTAATGGACATGATACGGGCGTTTGCCTGCAGCACCGGTAGCCTGCCACTCAAAGAATCCGGTAGCAGGAATCAGGTAGCACCGATGCTGGTAAGCATTTCTAAATGACGGTTTTTCAAGCAAGCTTTCCGCTCTGGCATTGATCAGGCGGCTGGAAATTTTACCGTCATGTGACCACGATGGAATCAGCCCCCAGTGAAGGTTAACGGCCTTTTTGCTGCCGTCTTCCAGTTGCACGACAGCAAGAATTTTTTGTCCTGGCGGAATGTTGTAGTCAGGATTATGTGCGGGTAAACTCAGTAAACCGAAATGATCAATGATCAGCTGCCTGGTTGCGATCAAGTTAAAACGTCCACACATACATGCACCCTGAACTCATTAAACTGGAAAAAAATTTTAATCGATCAATTCTAACAAAGATTGATGATGTATCGCTTGAGCAATGCCGAA
>JAQTLI010000391.1 GCA_028714995.1 Methylobacter sp.
GGAACATCCAGCGTCTTCAACACGAAATTGATTTGTTCGGTAATTTCCTTGTTGCCTTGCGCATAGCCGATTACATAACGGGCCAACGGGCCGACTTCCATTGCATGGCCGCTCCAGCGCGGAGCCTTGATCCATGAATATTTGGCCGCTTCGTCCAGTTCTTTGATATGAGTACGGTCACCTTTGGTGTTCGGCCCCAGCTTGTAGTTCGGTTCGGTGACGCCGTCCCAAGGATGCAGACCCAGCGATTCGTCCGGGTATTTGTACCAGGAGTGCGGGATGAACTCCTTGATTTGCTCGGGATCGGTCAAGTCGACTTCATGGACCTTAGTCAAATCGCCGTTGATAATCGCGCCGCGCGGCATCAGCAAGTTAGCCGCCGAATAGTCGTTGGCGTTATCGGGGATGTCTCCGTAGGACAACAGGCTTTGCCCGGAAATGCCGCCGCCGTACATCCAGCCTTTGTAGAATCCGGCGATAGCCAATAAATCGGGGATGTAAACCTGGTCGATAAAGGCGATGGTGCGGTCGATAATCGACGACACCAGATTCAACCGCTCCATGTTGATCGCACCGTTAGCGCCGACGCCGTCGATATTGATCGCACACGGCACGCCGCCGACCAGCCAGTTCGGATGCGGGTCTTTGCCGCCAAAAACGGTGCGGATTTTCATGATGTCTTTTTGAAAATCCAATGCTTCCAGATAATGAGTCACCGCCATTAAATCGGCTTCCGGCGGCAATAGATAAGCGGGATTGGTCCAATAGCCGTTTTTGAACGGACCTAATTGCCCGGACTCGACAAACTTCAGCAAGCGGTTTTGGGTGTCGCGAAAATAACCGGGCGACGACTTGGGATTATGCGGCGAAATCGATTGTTGCAGTGCCGAGGTCGCGACCGGATCGGCTTTCAGCGCATTGACCGGGTTGACCCAGTCCAGCGCATGCAAATGATAAAAATGTACCAAGTGGTCTTGCACCTGCAAACTTAACTGCATCAGGTTGCGGATCGAATTGGCATTTTCAGGAATCTTGATTTTTAGCGCATCCTCGACCGCACGCACCGAAGTCAAGGCATGGGTGCCGGTACAGACACCGCAGATACGCTGCACGAAAGCCCAGGCATCGCGCGGATCGCGGCCTTTTAAAATCACTTCCAGGCCGCGCCACATGGTGCCGCTGGAAATCGCGTTGCGGATGATATTGTCTTCGTCGATGTTGACTTCGCAACGCATGTGGCCTTCGATACGGGTAACAGGATCGACGATGACGCGGCGGCCTGCGTCATTCAGGTTAAAGCCGTTGGGGGTGTTTGTAACTGTCATTGTTGATCTGCTCCTGGTTGTTTGCCGTCAGCTTTTTTGGAACGGTTCAGCGCGGTCAATCCGGCATGAGCGGCAATGCCGACGCCGACTACGGCTGCTGCGGTACCGCCGACCGCGTCGGCGTTGGCTTCGATGCCGAAGTCGTTAATATCGGTCAGACGCTGGTAAAAGCCGCCTTTATCCCAGAAACCGTCCTCGGAACAACCGATACAACCGTGACCGGCTTGAATCGGAAACGATACGCCTTCATTCCAGCGCACCGTCGAGCAGGCGTTATAGGTGGTCGGACCCTTGCAGCCCATTTTGTACAGGCAGTGTCCTTGCCGCGCGCCCTCGTCATCCCAATGTTCGACGAATTGTCCGGCATCGAAATGCGGGCGGCGGTAGCATTTATCATGGATGCGCTGGCTGTAGAACATCTGTGGACGGCCTTGGCGATCAAGGGTCGGCAGTTTTTCGAAAGTCAGCAGATAAGCCACCACAGCCGTCATCACTTCAGCAATCGGCGGGCAACCGGGCACCTTGATAATTGGCTTGTCTGCCAGACCGGGTATTTTATGCACCGGTGTCGCACGGGTCGGATTGGGCTTGGCGGCCTGTACGCAACCCCACGATGCACAAGACCCCCAGGAAATAATCGCCTTGCAACTTTCGGCGGCGTATTTGAGCTGTTCCACGAATGGTTTGCCGCCGATGATGCAATACATGCCGTCTTCGGCCAAAGGCGCATTGCCTTCCACGGCCAGGATGTAGTTGCCTTTGTATTTTTCGACGATTTCATCGACGATGGCTTCGGCATTGTGACCTGCCGCCGCCATGATAGTATCGTCGTAATCCAGCGACAGCATCGACAGAATCACATCCTTGGCTAAAGGATGGCCGGAGCGGATAAAAGATTCCGAGCAACAAGTACATTCCAACCCATGCAGCCACAGTACCGGAATGCGCGGTTTGGTTTCCATCGCATAGGCGATTTTGGGAGCGAAAGCGGGAGATAGCCCTAACGAGGCAGCGGTCAGGCTGCAAAACTTGAGAAAACTGCGGCGCGTGATGCCCTGCCTGCGCATGACATCATAAAAGGTTTCATTCATTCAGGAACTCCTGGTATTGTTGTCGGCTACTTGAAAAATGCAGCTTGAGCACTGCTGACCGGCAGGTGCCCTTGAACGTTTTTCAGTACCGCGTTTCCAACACACATTCTCTTTGCCTGCGTGAAACCGACAGGGCATGCAGCAGAAGGCGATGCAACCGTTTTATTCCGCAGTACGCTGTCGTTTGGAAGCGCTTAATTGTTATTATGTTTATATTATTATTTAGCAACGCAATGATCGGCACTGTTATATGCTGTCGACGCTGCTTCGCAAAGCCGTTGCAACATCCATACCGGATTAACGCCAGCCGAAAAACCTTTGTAATTGTAAGAGAAATAATGTCTAGTGGAGATGAGAAAAAACCAACGTGTGTTGGTAATGCAACAAATACAACAAAAAAAGTATGTGATTGCTGGAAAGCCGACATACATCTGAATACAGCAGACACCGATACGCCCAAGCCTAGAAACACCGAACAACAATTGAACACTTCTTTGCTAAAACACTTTAGCCTTGTTACCGCAATACAGTTGCTCCTTAAACGTAATTAGACTGGGAAAGATTTCGATCAGGCTTTCGACATAACGCCATTCGATTTACCTTTTCATGCCGGCTCCTGCAGCGTTGCAACGGCCGCGTAGAGAATTTCGGCGATATGCTGTGGCTTACCGAAACCGCCGTTATCAATCTGTTGCTGACAGGAAAAGCCGTTGGCGACTATCATCGCTTGCGGTTCGGCACGCAAGGCCGGAAATAGCGCTTGCTCGGCCATGGCTTGCGAAACGGCATAATGCTCCGCTTCCAGACCGAAATGTCCGGCCATGCCGCAGCAGGAGGATTCAATCAGTTCGAAGTCGAGACCATCCACGGTTTTCAGGACTTTGCGCATCGCCTTCATCGCGCCGACTGCTTTTTGATGGCAGTGGCCATGTACCAGCACGCGTTCGCCGCCAGCCTTGAATGCCAGCGGCCAGCGTTTACCGGTCTGTTCCCTGGCGATAAACTCTTCCAGCAACAGCACCCGATCCGCCAGCTTTACAGCCGCTTCGCCCAGCCCCAGCTTCAGATATTCGTCGCGCAAGCTGAGTATGCAGGACGGTTCCAGGCCGATGATCCAGCGACCATCATCGATATGCGGCTGCAAAGCTTGCAACAACTGGCTAGCTTCACTACGGGCCTGGTCTATCATGCCGTTGGCAAAGTAGGTGCGGCCGCAGCACAGCGGTGTCGTCTGGTTCTCGTCCAGCCCGGCAATCTGTACCGTATAACCCGCAACGCTCAGCAGCTTGGTTGCGGCTTCGGCCACG
>JAQTLI010000392.1 GCA_028714995.1 Methylobacter sp.
AATTGAAAATATGCGCCGCGAAGGTTTTGAAATGGGCGTATCACGTCCTGAAGTTATCATCAAAGAAATTGATGGTAAAAAGTGCGAACCGTTTGAAATGGTCACCATTGAGGTGGAAGAAATCCATCAGGGTACTATCATGGAAAAACTGGGTGAGCGTAAAGGTGACTTAACCAATATGGTTCCTGATGGCAAAGGGCGTATTCGTTTGGAATACATGATGCCATCACGGGGCTTGATTGGCTTCCAAACTGAATTTATGACCGCCACTTCTGGCTCTGGTCTGCTTTACCATGTATTTGACCATTACGGCCCGATGAAACCAGGTGAAGTAGGCAGTCGTCAGCGTGGTGTAATGATTTCAATGGTTGCCGGTAAAGCTGTCACTTATTCATTACATCCATTACAGGAGCGTGGCGAGTTGCTGTTGGTGAATGGCGATGAGGTTTATGAAGGCATGTTAGTGGGCTTACATTCCCGCAGTAATGATTTAACCGTCAACCCCTGCAAACCGAAACAATTAACCAATGTTCGCGCGTCAGGTACCGATGAAAGTTTGGTATTAGCCAGAATTCAGAAAATGACTTTAGAGCAGGCACTGGAATTTATTGCTGAAGACGAATTGGTGGAGGTAACGCCAAAATCGATACGCTTACGCAAGAAATTTTTAACTGAAAACGAGCGTAAGAGAGCGTCTAAGGGATAAATATCTAAGGCACAAGGAAAAAGCTTCCGCTCCCCTTACCTACTTTGACCTCCATGGATGGAGCGAGTGCAGAATGATTGCCAGGAGCAATCACTGCCGTGTAGGCGAAATGATGAGCTTTTTAGCCTGTAATGGTTGTAGATAAAAAACCCCAGAGTACGATGTGCTCTGGGGCTATAATCGCCCGCTTGGTAGGCTTATCCCGTCCTTGGCAACCTCCTGTTGAAAAATCCTTAAAATCCATTTCCTATTTTGGCGACATAGTTATTGTCTCAGAAAAGAACAATAAAAAAAGTCGGTTAAAGCCTAGTGAGAGTAAGTTTAGGCTTACGCAGGTGTAACTGTTATAGTATTGTCTATGCTGCATCGGCTTTAGCGAGGAGCGATTTTGACGCTCATCAATCATCTATATTCAAAAAATAGCAACATTACCAAATTTGCAATGAATAACAATCACTGCAAAATCTTGCGTGTCATAGTAAAATGCGTTTGTTTCCAAATACAGATAATGCAAACATGGATTACCGTACTGCCGAAGTAGAGCGAAATACGCTTGAAACTCAAATCAAAATCAAAATCAATCTGGATGGATCGGGTAAAGCTTCGTTTTCAACCGGCGTGCCTTTTCTTGAGCATATGCTCGATCAGATTGCCAGGCATGGCTTGATTGATATGGAAATTATGGCCAAAGGCGATTTAGATATTGATGATCACCACACGGTAGAAGATATTGGTATTACCTTGGGGCAGGCATTTGCTCAGGCAATGGGTGACAAAAAAGGCATTTTTCGTTACGGGCATGCCTACGTGCCTTTGGATGAGGCGTTGTCCAGGGTTGTGATTGATTTTTCCGGGCGCCCCGGTTTGTTTTATGAAGTTAAATTCCCGAAAGCCATGATCGGTGGTTTTGATGTTGATCTATTCCGTGAGTTTTTCCAAGGATTTGTTAACCATGCCGGCGTCACTTTACATATAGATAGTTTGAAGGGTGCAAATGCCCATCATGTCGCCGAAACTATTTTTAAAGCTATGGGGCGTGCAATACGCATGGCTGTCACAGCTGATCCGAGAATGGCGGGCATGATGCCGTCAACTAAAGGCAGTCTCTAACTCACTCTATAAAGTTTATGTCCTCTGTTGCTGTTATTGATTACGGAATGGGTAATCTGCATTCAATTGTAAAGGCCCTGCAACATGCTGCTCCAGAAGTGGATGTTGTTTGTGTTTCCGATGCTGATTCGATTCTGCGCGCTGACCGGGTGGTTTTTCCCGGAGTCGGTGCGATACGGGATTGTATGCAGGCGCTCAATCAATCGGGTCTGTCTGTAGTTATCCAGCAAGTTGCTAAAACCAAACCTATGCTCGGTATTTGCTTAGGTATGCAAGCTTTATTGACCGATAGTGAAGAAAATGGCGGCACGGAATGTTTAAATGTTTTTGCAGGGCATGTCGTGCATTTTCCAGAATCTTTAAAAGATAGCGCTGGAAATACCCTCAAAATTCCTCATATGGGCTGGAATCAAGTCCATCAGGTGCAACAACACCCTCTATGGAGCAATATTCAACAAGACAGCCGTTTTTATTTTGTGCATAGTTATTACGCGCAACCTGATGAAGCGGGTGTGACGTCGGCGACTACACAATACCCAGATGCATTTGCGTGCGCTTTGGCTCGAGATAATGTTTTTGCCGTACAATTTCACCCTGAAAAAAGTCAGGCAGTCGGTTTACAGCTGTTAAGGAACTTTTTGCATTGGGATGGACAAGTTTAGTTACTATTGACTGATTACACGCCATTGAGGATTCACTGTTTATGTTGTTAATACCTGCAATTGATTTAAAAGAAGGAAAATGTGTCCGTTTACGCCAGGGACGAATGGACGATAACACGATTTTTTCCGATGACCCAGTCGCGGTAGCAGGTAAATGGGTTGCGGCCGGCGCTAAAAGAATTCATTTGGTTGACCTGGACGGCGCGTTTGCGGGAAAACCAAGAAATGCCGAAGTCATTCATGCCATTGTCGAAGCCTACCCCCATATACCGATACAGATAGGCGGCGGTATTCGTGATGAAGAAACTATCCAGGCTTATCTGAATGCTGGTGTTGAATACGTTATCATCGGCACCAAGGCAGTTAATGAGCCACATTTTGTCAGGGATATGGCGCTGGAATATCCACGTCACATCATCGTTGGACTGGATGCAAAAGACGGCAAAGTTGCTATTGACGGCTGGTCCAAGCTCTCCAAACATGATGTGATCGATCTGGCTCAACATTTTGAGGAAGACGGTGTCGAGGCAATTATCTATACCGATATTTCCAGAGACGGCATGATGTCCGGCGTTAATGTCGAGGCGACAGCAAGACTGGCGCGCGCGATTCGTATTCCTGTTATTGCTTCCGGCGGCATTACCAATATGGATGATATTAGAGCCTTGGGTGCGGTTGCTCATGAAGGTATTATGGGCGCTATTACAGGCAGAGCAATTTATGAAGGCACGCTGGACTTTGAGGAAGCCGAAAAACTAGCGGAATCATTCCAATAATTATGAGCTTAGCCAAACGCATTATTCCCTGTCTGGATGTCGATAACGGCCGCGTCGTAAAAGGCGTAAAGTTTGTTGATATTCGTGATGCCGGCGACCCCGTAGAAATCGCCAGACGTTATGATCGGGAAGGTGCTGATGAAATCACTTTTCTGGATATTACTGCCACGCATGATAATCGTGACACCATTGTTCATGTCGTTGAGCAGGTAGCCAGTGAGGTTTTTATTCCGTTGACGGTAGGCGGTGGCATCAGAACCCTGGAAGATATTCGCCGCATGCTGAATGCGGGGGCAGATAAGGTCGGCATTAACAGCGCAGCGGTTGCAAATCCGAAATTTGTTCGTGAAGCTGCTGAGCGTTTCGGCGCGCAATGCATTGTGGTAGCCATGGACGCTAAAAAAGTCAGCCAACCAGGCGAACCCAGTCGCTGGGAGATTTTTACCCATGGCGGCCGCAAGGCTACA
>JAQTLI010000393.1 GCA_028714995.1 Methylobacter sp.
GCAGTAGGTGCAATTTAAGGTTTAATCATTGCCCTTCCCTAGTCAAGTCCTTCGACAGGCTCAGGATGAATGGTTTGTGTTGATTCCGTTCGTGGTGAGCCCGTCGAACCATGAATGGAATCAACTTGTTCATGGCTTCATTAAAAGATGTACCCGCGTTGGGCAGCCTCCCTACCTGCGCCCATTATTGTCAACTCATCTATATAGATAACCCATGAAACTTCAGATTGAACGCAAATATGTAGAAGCAATGGTTAATGAGTTCCCGGGGCTCTCGGCATTGAAAGATCAATTGCGTTTTGGCAATAAAGCCGAAGTGCCATTCAAACAACTGTCCGATACCGAGCTTAGCTTTTTGCAGGTTCTTTACAAGAATGCCGGGGCTGAAATGCAAGGCCGCGCCGCGCAGCTTTCGACACTGCAAAAAGCAATGAACGACGATACGGTCAGGTTCGAAGAAGATGACCTGGAAATGCTGCTGCCGGCAATCGCTCGTTATCTTATCAATGACGCCATACGCGGCTGGTTATTCCAGGCCAACGTTGCCGGAAAGCCCATGGCCTACGTGGTCACCCGTCTGGATTTTACGCCTTCGGGAGAGGAAGAAACCGGACGCGTCACGCTAGAGCTCAAAGCCAATACCAAAGGCAAAGTGGCGATTTCAACCGTCACTATTCGCGCTCGGGACATTGCCAATAAAACGATTACCGAAATTTTTGTGGCTAAAGGTTTTCTTAAAGAAACGCCAGAGCTTATCAGCACTTATGACGATGCCGCCGGGCGTTATTTCGAATGGTGCGGTCAGTCCGGCGCACAATTTTGCGGCAAAGGCACCGGATTTTATGCAGAAGATCCCACGGCTTCGCATCGCAGCACCGATTGGGCGCGCAAGGATGTCGTGGTTTTGTCTACAGAAGGCGGGACTGCGCGCCTGGTGTGTGATGAAAGCATCCTCAGCGAGCGCGCATTAACGGTGGATGCCAAAGGTGACATTCTTGCCAAATATTTACGCAAGGCAGCCAAAAGCAATCGCTATGATTGCAAGGTTGAAAATGAAGTTGAAGCCTCGCAAACAGAAATCCCCAAAGGTTTATTTACCGAACTACCCGTACATTGCTACCTGCTGATGTTTCATCTGGAACTGCATCATCATTTATGGGTGCATGTTAATGACATCACGCCCTATCGCTATCAACCGGAATTAAAACAAAAACTGATTCTGCGCGAAGAACAGATCGATTTGATTGACATTCTGACCGCCGAAATGGATGTCCTGATGGATGATATTGTTGAAGGCAAGTCGGGAGGAACAACCGTGTTGTGCGCGGGACCTGCCGGAGTAGGCAAAACCTTGACTGCCGAAGTCTATTCCGAAATTATCAAGCGGCCGTTGTACCGTGTGCATTCAGGACAACTCGGACTCAATGTGGGCGAAATGGAAAAAGCCTTAAAAGACGTATTAACCCGCGCTCAGCGTTGGGGCGCCGTGATGCTGATTGACGAGGCGGATGTCTACATCAAGCGACGCGATAATAACATTGCCATGAATGCGGTAGTCGGCGTGTTTTTAAGGGTACTTGAATATTTTAATGGCTTGCTGTTTCTGACGACTAATCGGGTGGATGATATCGATGAAGCTATTGTTTCCCGTTGCATCGCCTTGATCAAATATTATCCTCCGGACAGTGATGCACGCCGCCGGATTTGGCAGGTAATGATTGATCAATTCGAGCTGGACGTTGATGCTCACTTAATCTATCAATTAGCGGAAATCTTCCCGGAAGCTACAGGCCGTGACATCAAAGGACTTTCCAAACTGGTCGCAAAGTTTTGTCAGCACAAAAAAGTAACGCCGACTCTGGACATATTCAAGCGTTGCTCAATATTCCGGGGAATGGATCTGGAAAAGTCTGTAGAAAATGCACTAAGTTAGGACATGCAAAACACACAATGCAAACCTTTGGTGCAACTACCAGACACCCAAACATTAAAAGGCAATACATGGCTGAAACATAAGAATATTAATTGTTGGCATCATTAATGCTTCATATTTTATGTACTTACCTATTTATGGTGCTCTCTCTTGGGCCTGTGCCTTCGGCGTCCTACTTTCTCGACTAGGGCGCTTTTTTTTTGCTTGGTAATCTCTTGCCAACCCTGAAAATAAGGACTAATGAAAATTATGGCAAATGATTTGCTTGTTAATCCAGTGACCCGCTTTAACTCCATGAGAGAGCTGCTAAATGGCCGATATAACCACACACGAATCAACAAAATCTATTTTATTGTTAGTTTTACTACAACCTTCGTATCTTTTTGAGGAATGACCTTCTAGTCATTAACACTACCATGAAATATAAAAAAATCTCCGTTGCCGATACTAAAAACCTTATTAAAGAATCCAAACCAATGATCCTGGACTGTAGGGAGGTGAAAGATTATAGAGCCGGGCATTTGGAAGATGCTCTGCACGTTCATGAAGGCTTAAAAGAGTCATTAGTTAAACGCGGCGACAAACAGCGCAGTTTGTTGATTTATTGTTATTACGGTCATGCCAGCGAGCATCTTGCCGAATTTTTCAGCGATTTCGGCTTTAAGGATGTCTACAGTCTGGAAGGCGGTTATTCCGGCTGGAAAGATCAGCATCAGGAAGCGTAATGAAGCCTGAAATATGGGATTGGTTACAAAATAACTATTTCTCAGTAACCCGACCGATATTAAAGAACCATGACGGCATTTACCCTTTGATTCTGGCAAGTCAGCAAGGTCGTAGCGATGTACTCCACTTTTTGATCGAGCAGAATGCAGCGCTTGATATTGTTGATCAATACGGCAATAACGCATTGTGGGCAGCCTGTTATGCCGACAGCAGCGACTGTATCGATGCACTGATTCATGCAGGAGTCGATATCAATCATCAAAATTCCGCCTCCGGTGCGACTGCCTTGATTTTTGCGGCATCCAGCGGCAGAGAGAAGGTTGTCGAACAGCTCTTGGCGGCTGGCGCTGATCCGAGCCTTAAAACTCACGACGATTTCACTGCGTTGGATTTAGCCTCCACCAGAAAAATACTCAAATTATTATCCAAACTTGTTAAATCAGGAGATTGAAATGGAAGCATTACCCCGTGAACTGGCCTTACGCATCGCCTTAGCATCGCGCATCCTGCCTGGCATTGACATACCCAGGCTGCTGGGAATATTACACGAGCGAGTCGGCTCCCCCCTGGATGATGAAAAATTAAAGTCCATCACCGTCACCAACCTTAAAACCGGTTTAGGCAGCCTGGATGGCGAAGAAGACGGCGAGGACATCGGCATCGGCCTTGCCAATATCAAACTTGCGGTACGTTACCTGTGGGGAGACGAGGCTGAAGATGAAGACCTGCCTGAAATATTGCCCTATAAAGAAGGCGATATGCCCGATTCCATCCGCGTCGCCATAGGTTCAAACAGCGGCGCATTGATTAATGGGCATTTCGGTTCCTGCATACGTTTTTTGGTTTATCAGTTATCACAGGATGACTACAAACTGGTTGATATACGCTCAACCATTGAAGCCGATAGCGCCGAGGACAGGAACCTGTTCCGTGCCAATTTGATTAAAGACTGTCATGTCATGTTCGTGCAATCCATCGGAGGCCCGGCTGCGGCCAAAGTGATACGCGCCGATATTTACCCGATCAAGGTTCCGGATGTCACCGAAGCGGTAGACCAGTTA
>JAQTLI010000394.1 GCA_028714995.1 Methylobacter sp.
AGCACTAAAACGCGCGCACCGGACTTGAAAGTGGGTCTGGCTATCAGATGATGCAGTGTGGGTAACAGGAACGCTGCTGTCTTGCCGCTGCCGGTTTCGGCGCTGACCAGTAGATCTTTGCGTTCCATAGCAGGAGGAATGGCCTGTGCTTGCACGGGCGTAGGCTGCTCAAAGCCCATTTTATTAACTGCCATGAGCAGTTTTTCATCGAGTGCCAGACTTGAAAATGATGGAGGAGTGTCTATTGGATTAGGTTGCATGAATCTTTAAGTAGTTGCTGCGACGCAAGGATGATAAGAAGCTATCTGTAACAGGTATTATAAACTTTTTGTTATTAGGATATGATTAAATCTATATTCATGCATTAGAAGGGTATTGTACTCAGATGCATTGTGAAAAGTGATCAGGTTATTTCAACGCACAACGGAGTAATGAGACGATGATACCAATTAGAGATACAGCACCATGTAATTCGAGGCCTTTGGTAACATGGGGGCTAATGGCGATCTGCATTATCGTTTTCGTTGCCATGCAATTAATGCCGGATCAGTTAAGTTACCGGCTTATCTATCTCTATGGCATGGTTCCTGTTCGCTATTCAAATCCTCAGTGGGCCGCTGAATTCGGGCTGCCTTTTGATGGAGGGCTATCTTTTTTGACCAGCTTGTTTCTGCATGGAAACTGGACGCACCTTATTATGAATATGCTGTTCATGTGGATTTTTGGAGATAATGTTGAAGACAGAATGGGGCGAGTGCCTTTTTTGATCTTTTATTTGCTGTGCGGTCTTTGTGCCACTTTTTTACAGTGGTATTTCGATCCAGGCCTTGCTATTCCTGTTGTCGGTGCATCGGGTGCCATAGCGGGTGTGCTGGCGGCTTATTTTTTTCTATATCCACTTGAACGTGTTGTAGTCTGGGTTCCTATTTTGTTTTTACCCATTGTCATTCATGTTCCGGCCATTGCTTTTTTAGGAGTGTGGATCATCTTTCAATTACATAGCGCGACAACTGCAGTGCTTTTTGAGGGCGCTACCATAGATGTGGCCTGGTGGGCTCATTTAGGAGGTTTTATTACCGGTACTATTCTGTATCGGCTGTTTCTTCGTAATGAGAAAACTGAAAAAAATGAATCCTATTGATGGCTTTAAGGTATAATTTGCGGCTTCAAAAAGTGGGGCTTTTTGACAAAAATAACCAAGCCAGAAAGAGTTTGCTGACTAAATAAAGGCTTCTTAAGATCTATCAGGGATAAAAGTAATATGAAAAAAGTTAACGTTGTGTTGGTAAGGCTTCTTCAGTTCGTGGTTTTTACACTGTTTACATTTATGGTAATAGCTTATTTTGGAGCTATGGTTTTATTGCCATTGGATGCAGTTGTAATGCTTATAAAACTGATGTCTGTTGTTGGTCTTAATGAATTCATTGCTGCTTTTATTGCCATTCCGGTTGTCGGCTATTTATGTTTGACTGTTTACAAAACACCAGGACTTGGCAACATGATAGTTGAGACAGGCGTTGAACTGATCAATACTGGCAAAGCAAGAGTTGAAGGGTTTAATAAAATTGCCGGCGCTGTAAAAGCATAAACTTAGACTGATTATCCGCAAGGGTAAATAGCTATATAAAAAAGGGTGTGTCGAAGCCGACACACCCTTTTTTTTGTGCTTGTTGTTTTTCGCTGGTTTCCAATTCCAATAGCAAAGACATGCCTTGTTAGATAGTCTTAGTGAGATTTAGCGAACTAATTCTCCTTCCAGGTCGGGCAACAAAAAAGCAGTTACCTACCCAGCTACTCAAAAAACCGCTTCAAATACTCCCCCGTATGCGAAGCTTTATTTTCAGAAACCTGCTTGGGTGTGCCTTCTGCAACCAGTGTTCCGCCGCCGTCGCCGCCTTCGGGTCCCATGTCGATGATCCAGTCTGCGGTTTTTATGACATCCAGGTTGTGTTCTATGACGATGACGGTGTTGCCGTGATCGCGTAGGGTATGCAGCACGGTCAGCAATTGCTTGATGTCGTGGAAGTGCAGGCCGGTGGTCGGCTCATCCAGTATGTATAGGGTTTTGCCGGTATCGCGTTTGGACAGTTCCTTGGCGAGTTTTACTCGCTGCGCTTCGCCGCCGGACAGGGTGGTCGCATTCTGCCCCAGGGTGATATAGCTTAAACCTACTTCTACCAAGGTCTGTAGCTTACGGGCTAATGCCGGAACTGGACTGAAAAATTCGGCGGCATCTTCTACGGTCATGTCCAGCACTTCATTGATGGTTTTACCTTTATAGCGTATCTCCAGCGTTTCGCGGTTGTAGCGTTTACCGGCGCAGTTATCGCAATGGACGAAAATATCCGGCAGGAAGTGCATTTCAACTTTAATCACGCCATCGCCTTTGCAGGCTTCGCAGCGGCCGCCCTTGACGTTAAAGCTGAACCGGCCGGGCGTATAGCCGCGCGATCTTGCTTCGGGCGTCGCCGAAAACAATTCGCGTATCGGCGTGAACAAGCCGGTATAGGTGGCCGGATTCGAGCGCGGCGTGCGGCCGATCGGGCTTTGGTCTATATCGACGACCTTGTCAAAATGCTCCAGGCCCTCGATGGCGTCACAGGGCGCGGGAATGACGCCAGCACGGTTGATTAGCCGCGCAGCATGACAATACAGGGTATCGTTGATCAGCGTTGATTTGCCGGAACCGGATACGCCGGTTACGCAGGTCAGCAAGCCGATAGGGAAGGCAATATCGACATTCTTCAGGTTGTTGCCGTGCGCATTGCGTATGACGATCTGTTTGTCTTTATCGACAGGCGTTAATTTTTCAGGAACGGTAATGCCGATTTTCCCTGATAAATACTGGCCGGTTAACGAGTCCTGGTTATTGATAATGTCTTTCAGTGTGCCTTGAGCAATGATGCGCCCGCCATGCACTCCGGCGCCGGGGCCTATATCGACAATATGCTGCGCCGAACGGATGGCGTCCTCGTCATGCTCGACCACGATCACGGTATTGCCCAGGTCACGCAGGCGAAACAGGGTGTTCAGCAAGCGCTGGTTGTCGCGCTGGTGCAGGCCTATCGACGGCTCATCCAGCACGTACATCACGCCGACCAGTCCTGCGCCGATCTGGCTGGCGAGCCGGATGCGTTGCGCTTCGCCGCCGGAAAGGGTGTCCGCGCTGCGATCCAGCGTCAAATAATCGAGACCTACATTGACCAGGAATTCCAGCCGTTCCTGAATTTCCTTGACGATTTTTATGGCAACTTCCCCGCGTTTACCGGTCAGGTTCAGGTGCTTAAAAAAGTCCAGTGATTTACGAATCGGGAAACGGGTGAGATGGTGTATCGGCAAATCTTCAACAAACACGTTTCTGGCCGAAACATTAAGCCTTGCGCCCTCGCAAACATTACAGGGTTTCTGGGACAAATATTTGGCCAGTTCATCGCGCACCAGTTGCGAATCGGTCTCGTGGTAACGCCGTTCCATATTGGCGATTATGCCTTCAAAGCTGTGGTGCTTCTTTTTGACCGAGCCGGTTCCGGTCATGAACTTGAATTCAATAACTTCATTGCCGCTGCCGTAAAGAATAATGGCCTGGATTTCTTTGGACAGTTCCGAGAATGGCGTTTCCGGGTCGAACTTATAGTGCTTGGCCAGCGAACAGATAATTTGATAATAATAGGCATTGCGCCGATCCCATCCGCGAATCGCACC
>JAQTLI010000395.1 GCA_028714995.1 Methylobacter sp.
ATGGGTGGAAGCCGAGGCATTAAGTTCGCGCGATTTACTGAGCCGCCTCAAAGAAAACGGTATTGCTCAAGTCAGCCAAAGAACATTGCAAATGGAATTGAAACGAATGGGCTTTATTTGGAAGCGAACACGGTACAGTTTAAAAAAAGCGTGATCCCGAACGATTTGAGCAAGCAAAGGTCAATATTGCCGAGCTGATCGCCCAGGTACAAGCGGGAGATATTGAATTGGCTTATGTGGATGAATCGGGTTTTTCGCCACAACCGCCCAATCGTTCCGCTTGGACTTGACGCGGTGAAACACACACTGTGACTGCAAAACGGGCGCAGCATCTAAATTGTATTAGTTCAGACTTAATCTCACATCTGTGTTGAGCCCGGAAATCGCCATCAAATCTCTAAAGAAAAGTTTAGTTAAAACGAGAAACGCGTTGCTCAATGCTAGGCGCAGAATTGAAATTCTCTATCGCCTTTACTTCAGCAGGCGTAGCCACATTAAGTCTGTAGCCAAAACCTTTAATGGTTAAAATCCATTGCGGGTTATTCGGGTCGTCTTCAGTTTTTTTTCTTAATAAGTGCATATATTGATAAAGATCTGATTTAGTTGCCCGATTATTTGCAGGCCAGAGATGTTCGATGATTTCTTCGGCCATAAATACACGATCAACATCAGTTGCCAGTAATTCAAAAAGCTCGAATTCTTTACGCGTCAAATCAACAGATTTTCCGTTTAACAGAACACGCTTGGCACGTTGATCAATTTGAAAGGGTCCTGCCGTAAAACAATCGTCGTTATTATTTTTGGACAATCTATTATCATCTAATCGTTTATTGTGAGAATCCGAATTTTGGCTCGATGAGAGTCTGCGGTCATTAGTCAGACGTCTTTCACCACTTCTTTTTTCTTGAATCAGGTGATCACTAAATCTGCTACGTAGGAAGTTATCGAGTTGACTAATATCAAGCGGATCATCTAAAAAGACATCAACCCAGGATTCTATTTTCCGATCTAGTCCAGAAAAATCGTTAATTTTACCCAAACAACAGACGGGGATCACATGTTTAATTCTTATTTTCCTAATTAATTCAAAATCACTTGTTTTTAGTTGATTTTGTATCGAATGCAGCGTCAGAATAACCATATCTGGCTGCTGCTCCTCAATCATTTTATTAATTGATTCAGTGTTTGGTGCAACTTGTGAAATTTCATATTTACGAGCATGACAATATCCCTTCAACAAGCCCAGACAATATTGGTCATCACTAATCAGTACGATTCGGAAAACTGAAGTCATATTTAATTCCCTGATTTATTTTATGTAGTAAATTGCTAAGAAAGGTACATCACTGAAAAAGTACTTTTTTGGAAAACACATAAAAATTATCCATCTATTTTCATGTTATTCACATGAAAGCATAAAAATTTACTGGTTTTAATGGGTACTCGATTTTGATGGAGTGCCGGGTACATGATAAACGCTCTTTGTTGGTAAGGTAATTAGTGTTATTACTTAGATAATTGAAAGATGTTATTTCTCTACAAAGTATGAACGATTAGTCGACTACTTCTGAGCCATGCTGAATAATTTCACAATGCATTGCCATCATCATTAGTTCGGCAAGATTTGCTGCCTGCATTTTTTCCATGATATGGGCTCTGTGTACATCTATGGTGCGGTTGCTGATGTTTAATATCGCTGCCGCCTCTTTGTTGGAATGGCTGCTAACGATTAGAGACAGCACTTCTTTTTCCCGGACTGTCAAATGATCAAGGCGTTTTTGTATCTGGCGTTTTTTAATGAGTTGTTCCTCGATCTCAATATCCTTTTGAATAGCTTCTTCGATTCGTTTAAGCAATATTTCATTATCAAACGGTTTTTCCAGAAAATCGACGGCTCCGGCTCTGAATGCTTTTGCAGAATCAGAAATATCAGCGTGGCCGCTGATAAATATGATGGGAATGTTAATATCTCTTTTCGATAACTCTTCTTGTAGTTCAAGTCCACTCATTGAAGACATTCTAACATCCAAGATCAAGCACCCCGGTTGTTCATGGTTATAGTTATTTAAAAAATCATTAGCGGATTCAAAACTCCTGACGGTCCGTCCGGTTGATTCAATCAAGAGCGTTAGAGAGTCGCGTATCGCGAATTCATCGTCAACTAAATAGACTATAGCACTTGGTTTATTAACTTCCATTGGATTTTCTTCCTGCCGGCAAAGTGAAATAAAAAGTGGTGCCTTTTCCCGGTTTACTGTTGAAATGTAAAACACCATCATGGGCTTCAACAAGTGAGCGACTGATGGACAATCCCATTCCCATACCGTCTGATTTTGTGGTGTAAAAAGGCGTTAATATTTTTTGTTGTTGAGCTTCATCAATTCCTGGGCCGTTGTCTTTCACTCTGATTTCTATGTCATTATCCTTATTCAGTTTAGTCTGGATGGCTAATTGTCGTTGTGTTTTTTGTGGCTGGGTTTTTAAGGCCTCAATGCTGTTTTTGATCAGGTTTATGATGACCTGTTCTATTTGTACATTATCGACATAGACAGTAGGAAGGTTTTTTGTCAATTCAAGTTTTAGTTTTATGTTGTTGGGTTTAAGTTCCGCAATACATAGACTGATAGCATTACGGATCAAGGTATTAATGCTAGCAGTGGTACGATGTATTTTTTTAGACTTAACAAAATCTCTCATGCGGTGAATTATCTGACCAGCTCTCAGGGCCTGTTGGTGGGTTTTTAACAAAATTTCACTAAGTTGCTCCAAGTCAAAATTTTCATTCCGAATAAAGTTTAAACAGGCCTGTGTATAGTTGGCAATCGAAGTCAGTGGTTGATTAACCTCATGAGCAATGCCTGAAGCCATTTCACCCATTAGTCCAAGGCGGGTAACATGGGCAAGTTCATCTAGATGTTCTTTATCTTGTAGTTCCTGATGTTTGCGTAAACTCACATCGCGTACAATACCGGTAAAATAGTTTGTTTCATCTATTGAGAATTCCGCTATAGATAGATCCAGGGGCACAGAAGAGCCATTTTTGCGCATCCCCTCAAATTCTTTAATTTGACCAATGTTTTTTAACATATAGGTCTGCACATAATTTTTCAAATTGTGTTTAGTTTTTTTTCTCAGCGATAAAGGCATGAGTTTTTTAATGCTGTATCCGATCAGTTCTTGTTGGGTATAGCCAAAAATTGTTTCTACTGCGGCATTGACCGATACTATGTTGCCAGACGTATTAATAGTGATAATGCCTTCTATTGAAGCATTAAAAATGGAGTTAAGTTTTGCTTCCCGTTCCCGCAATTGATGTTTGGAATACTCGAGTTCTTCAATCTTTTTCTTTAATTTCAGGTTACTTTCAATAAGCTCACTGGTCTGTGTAAGAATTTTCTCCTCCAGTTTCTCATTAAGGCAGAGTATGGTTTCTTGCACTTGTTTACGTTCGGTAATGTCATTAATTGTTAAACAAATTTGCAGTTCATTTTTATCATTGTAATTGGCTATCCCTCGACATTCTACATAAATAGCCGTGTTGTTGTGGTTACAGTCTTGTAATGAGCAACTGCAAAGACTAAGGCCTTGACAGTTCAGGTGAGTGGACGTGTTATTGGTGCTGTTGAGTTTGATGATCAGGGTTTGATCGGTTTGCGTTGTCAAAAAAACCTTGATGAAAAAATAATAATTATCTTGAT
>JAQTLI010000396.1 GCA_028714995.1 Methylobacter sp.
TCTGGGATTATTTCTACGCAGCGGCGGAAGTGCAATTAGGCGTCCGCACCTTGACCAACGGCGAAGGCATCGTCAACAACTATGCGTTCTATACCTCAAGACGCGATTTCGCCGAAAAATACCCGGAACTGCTTGAAATCGTACTCGATGAAGTGCGTAAAACCGATGCCTGGGTAAAAAACAATCCCGCTGCCGCCGCCGAGAACCTGGCCGTCAGTGCCGGCGTCGACGCCAAAATTCTGGAAAAAGCCCTGCGCCGCAGCAATTATGGCCCGGAACACATCACAGCGGACGTAATTGCTGCGCAACAAAAAATTGCCGACACCTTGCTGAACATCAAATTACTGCCCAAAGCCATCAAAGTGGAAGATGCTGCCTGGCAACCCAAAACCAAGTAAAGCCTGGAACCCGGCATTCATGAGTTTGAGTGTCGGACTATCAAAAAGACAAAGCAACGATTCAAATTTAGGAGCAAAAGTATTATGAAAATTTTCTGGTTTTTACCTACCCAAGGCGATGGACGTTATTTAGGCGCAGCCAAACATGCGCGGCCTGCGGATCAACAATATTTGACCCAGATTGCCCGCGCCGTTGACGAACTGGGTTATGAAGGCGTGCTGATTCCAACCGGACGTACTTGTGAAGATGCCTGGATCGTCGCCTCTTCATTGGTCGCATTAACCAAACGTCTGAAATTTCTGGTCGCCCTGCGTCCAGGCGTGCTGACTCCGGCGGCGGCGGCCCGTATGACGTCGACCCTGGATCGATTTTCCGATGGCCGCTTATTGCTGAACGTGGTGGTCGGTGGCGACTCCAAGGAACTGGCCGGAGACGGCATTTTTCAATCCCATGACGACCGTTACCAGTCTGCCGAGGAGTTCCTGCATATCTGGCGGGAGTTGCTGGCTGGCAACACCGTCGACTTTGAAGGCAAACATACCAAAGTCGACGGCGGCAAACTGTTGTTTCCACCAGTTCAAAAACCGCATCCTCCCCTGTATTTTGGCGGTTCATCACCTGCGGCGCATGAGTTTGCCGCCAACGAGATGGATGCCTACCTGAGCTGGGGTGAGCCGCCAGCGCAAGTGGCGGAAAAAATCGCCGATGTTCGCGAACATGCGGCAAAAAATGGCAGAACCTTGCAGTACGGATTGCGGCTGCATGTGATCGTGCGCGAAACCGATGAGGAGGCCTGGGCCGCCGCCGATGAGCTGATCAAATATATTGACGACGATGCGATAGCCAAAGCCCAGCAGGCTTTCAAACGCTCCGATTCCGTAGGTCAGCAACGCATGGCGGAACTGACCAAGTGGGGCGCATCAAGAAGCCGTGAAGCCTTGGAAGTGTCGCCGAATTTGTGGGCGGGCGTCGGTCTGGTCCGGGGCGGAGCCGGTACAGCCCTAGTCGGCTCACCGGAAACCGTGGCCGCCAGACTTCAGGAATACGCAGACTTAGGCATAGATAATTTTGTCCTTTCCGGCTACCCGCATCTTGAAGAAGCCTATAGGGTTGCTGAATTATAGTTTCCGCTGTTACCGGTCAACGCCGGAAAACGCAATGACAATGCCGTGGTTTATATGAGTCCAGTAGGCGATACAGGCCAGGTCGATATTTCAACCAAACTGGCGGCGGCATCATGAACACCGGTAGCTCCTTACCGAGATGGATTACAGGTCTTACGGGTTGGGTATTGCCGGTTTTCCTGATTATCCTCTGGGCTGTGGCTACCGAGTATAGCTGGCTATCCTCGCAGATTTTGCCGGCACCGATCGACATCGTACGCGCCGCGATCAATTTGACTGTGTCCGGAGAACTGGCGAAAAACATTGCCGCCAGCGCCGAGCGCGCCGGCTGGGGTTTATTGATAGGCGGCAGCATCGGTTTTTTGTTGGGGCTTTTCAATGGACTATTCAGGATAGCCGAACGCTTTCTGGACACTACAGTACAAATGATCAGAAATGTACCTCATCTGGCATTGATTCCTCTGGTTATTATTTGGTTCGGCATCGGCGAAGCAGGCAAGGTGTTTTTGGTCACCCTGGGGGTGTTTTTTCCGATCTACGCCAACACCTATCACGGCATTAAAACCACCGACCCGCAATTGATTGAAATGGGGCGCGTGTATGGCCTGAATCCATGGCAATTATTCAGCCAGATCATTTTTCCTGGTGCATTGCCTTCGATTCTGGTGGGGCTAAGGTATTCACTGGGCTTAATGTGGCTGACATTAATCGTCGCGGAAACGATCGCCACGACCTCCGGAATTGGTCAAATGGCTATGAATGCCAGGGAGTTTATGCAGACCGATGTCGTGGTATTGGCTATTATGATCTACGCATTACTCGGCAAGCTAGCCGATACTGCGGTGCATTTTCTGGAGTCGCGCATTTTGCAATGGCATCCGGGATTTAGACACCGTTAAATTCAAGGCCATAGCGCCATCGAAAGCACCAATACAGACATTTTTATAACCAAACCTGAAGATTATCCCGTGACAACACAAGCATTTTTAAAGACTTCATCCAATCTTGCTCTGAAACTGGAACAAGTCAGTAAAAACTTTGGCGCTCTCACCGTCCTGGAAAATTTAAACCTGGATATCCAACCCGGTAGTTTTGTTGCTATCGTCGGTCGGAGCGGTTGCGGCAAGAGCACCCTGTTACGGCTGATTTCCGGACTGGATCAACCGGATACCGGCACCGTTTTTTACGACGACCAGATTCATAAGCGACTCAATGGACATGCCCGTGTCATGTTTCAGGAGGCTCGCCTGTTACCCTGGAAAAGAGTGCTGGATAACGTCTGTCTGGGGCTATGCAAGGAAAAAAAAGACCGCGCGCTGGAGGCCTTACAACATGTCGGCCTGGAGTCAAAAGCCCAGGAATGGCCATCGGTACTCTCAGGCGGACAACGCCAGCGTGTGGCGCTGGCGCGCGCCTTGGTTCATGAACCGCGTTTATTGTTGCTGGACGAACCGCTAGGTGCGCTGGACGCGCTGACGCGCATAGAAATGCAACAGTTGATAGAAAAAATCTGGCTGGAAACCGGATTCACCGCCATTTTGGTAACCCACGATATTTCTGAGGCCGTAACACTGGCCGATCGGGTGATTCTCCTTGATGGCGGAAAAATTGATCTGGATGTCGCTGTAGATTTGCCGCGTCCACGCCATCGCGATCACCCCAAATGGATACAACTGGAAGAAGAAATACTCAATCGCGTGTTGAACACACCGGAAAGTTAAGTCCCTTAACCCATTAAAATTAAAACATCAATGAAAAGAAAAATAGTAGACATGCGCAGCAGACCGGCGTTTTTGCATGATTTTTACGGCGCAACACCCGGTACCAGTGAATTTGAAGTTGCCAAATGGCTGAATCGGCGCGTGGGTTCGAAAAACGACGAGCATTTCATCCGTTCAAGTACTATTGAGGCTTTTGTCGAGGAGGTCCGCGAGGTGGGTATTACTGCGGCGGTAGTCGTCGGGCGCGATACGCCGAATCTGACGATTTCCAACGACCGGATTCTGGAAATCACCTCGCCGCACTCAGAGTTGATTGGCATCGCTTCGGTCGATCCGCAAAAATCCAATGCCCTTGCCGAAATAGAACGCGCAGTGAATCAGCTTGGGCTGGCCGGCATTAATATCGAACCGGGATTAGATCGGAAGAGCGTC
>JAQTLI010000397.1 GCA_028714995.1 Methylobacter sp.
TGCCGGAACTGCGCGGCAGGCCGCCTGCGGAAATGGAGCTGTTGCGCCGCGCCTATGCCAAGGTGATGTAGGCCTGAGATGTTTGATTTCATGGACATGGGCTTTGATGAACCTGGCGAGCCGATTGAGTCGGGGCCGTATATCCCGGATGCTGCCGAATGCATGCGTTGCGGCATGTGCATCAGCAGTTGTCCGACCTTCCGTTTGTTCCAGATCGATGAAGAAACTCCGCGCCGACGCATACGAACCATAAGCAAGATTCTGGTTGAAAACCTGCCAACTAGCGCCGAGGAACGCGTGCATCTGGATAACTGCCTGCAATGCCGGGCCTGCGAGACAGTGTGCCCAAGCCGGATGGCTTACGGGCAGTTGTTTGATCAGGCTCAGGCCCGATTAAAGGTTAATGTGAGTTGGTTGGCGAAACTGGCTTTCAGACTGATTGAAAAAAAGCGCTGGCGGACGCGGTTAATGCCGTTGCTTGCCGTCTATCTGAAATCGGGATTGCAAAAACCGTTACGGCGTAGCGGATTGCTGAAAAAAATGCATTTGGCGGATGCCGAAGTTTTGCTGGACAAACCGGCATTGCAGGCATTGGCAGCCTGTTATCCAGCCAGCGTCACGCCATTCGGTCGGGTTGCGCTGTTCACAGGCTGTGTCGCCGAACATTTCGACCGCGAGACCTTGCTGGTGGCGATCAAACTGCTTAACGCAATAGGCTACGAGGTGCTGGTGCCGCCGCAACAAGGCTGCTGCGGGGCGATTCATCAGCATAACGGCCAGTCTGTCGCCGGTTTGATCGACAACAATATCGCAGTTTTCAATGCGCTGGATGTCGATGCCGTGCTCCACACCGCTACCGGTTGCGGGGCGATGTTAAGCGAATATCAAAGTGACGATGGCAAAGCGGCAGAGCTGTTCCGGCAACGCTTATATGACATCAACGACTTTCTGCTGGAACACTGGCCGGACGATCTGCAACTGACAGCATCCACGCTGAAAGTCGCAGTACACGAACCATGCAGTCAGCGCAACGTCCTTAAAAACCAGCAAGCTGTTTATGCGCTGCTGCAAAAAATCCCCGGCCTGAGCATTGCCGCGTTGGCCGACAATCACATCTGCTGCGGCACGGGCGGCAGCTACATGCTGACCCATCCCGACAATGCCGGGCAGTTACGGGATTTAAAACAGCAAATCATCAGCGCTACATATGCAGACGTTGTAGTCAGCGGCAATTTCGGCTGCGCGGTCTATCTTAATGGCTATCCTGAAACAACAATCCGTGTCGAGCATCCGCTGGTTCTGTTAGCCGGGCAGTTGCCTCTTTAAACTGTCACCCCCTGTTTTATGGCGATACAGAAAATGTGTGAATGCAATTTCTGTTTTTTGACATGTCGTCATAAAAAACGCCAAAATCATCGACAATCCTCACACTTCTTCGATGTGAATAATAAATTTTTGCGAAAAGGATTGGTTGGCGTTTGTCTTTATGCACCGAGTTCTCACTGATAGATATAACGTAGTTGATGTGTTGACCACAGCGCCCATTTCGCAAAGGTATCGGCGATAAAACACAAAATGTGATTGATTTAAATGCGAAATTCGTGTCAGTAGCGAGCGTATGCGAGTTGAATGCAGGCGATTATCAGTAAAAAATGGTCCTTGGATTCCGCTTCGTTCCATTCAGATTACGCTTGTTGATTTACAATCACTTGGTACGGTATATCAACTATAGAGCGGAGAAATTGGGATAGGCTTCGGGTGTCTGTTGATTCTCGTGTAAAATCATCTCCATCAAATTCTCCACGTTATTAGAAATTTCTTCGGAGGGAATCCCAGCTTCTTCTAACGATCTGATTATATCTTCTTCTATAGACTGGGGTGATGGCTCTATTGCAGTACTTTCCTGCGCAGCATCTATCAAAGAGGAATAAGACTCGCTCGGGTTTTCGTTAGACGGAACATGCATGTCAGATAGCTCATTAATTGGCTTGCTTTCGCTGTTTTCCCAAGAGGGATCAAGAGCACGCACTATACTGGCAAGCTGTTGCCGCGACACATCTCCGGCCTGCTGATCCTCGGCAATACCGCGAGTGAGTTGTTCCGATGTCCGCTGCTCTAGTTCGCTCCGAATCTTTGTCATTCCAGGTTTGCCTTGTCCTACCCAGACTCCTATCAGGAAAACCAAAGGCAACAGGATTAGGTTACGATAAGCAGCGGACATAAGCTTATAGACCTCTGTAACCGCTTAGAAGAAAGAATCCCTGAATAGATACGTGATATCTCCTCCTGCACGAACAATGCCTGATGCGCCGCAGGACGCTGCATCTCCTTGCACTCTAACTGTGAAGTGTCCCACCCAGGCTGAATTCAAATCAAAGATCATCTTATTGTTAGCAGTCGTAAAGCGGTAATAGAATGTAGGCAGTACATCGGGTGGAGCAAGATCAAAGATATGAACCCCTCCAGGGCCACCTTCAGAACGGACAACGTGAAGTCTTTCCCGGTCACAAACGGCATGCGCAGGGCTAGCAAAGGCAAAGGTCAGTACTAATGGAGTCAGGATTGTAACTAATTTTTTCATCTTAGTGTTCATGATAAGCACCTCAAGATATTTGTAGGTTACAAAAAATAGGAGATTTATAATCCTCCTTTAAGTTATGCGATGCGCGGCAGCTCATAATCTATAGCTTATTATGTGCCTAGCGAGAATACTGAGAGTACGCCGATTTCTGCCTCTTTCATTTAATTAATAAATCAAATATCGCATTGTTGAAATCTATTCTAAAAATTTTAATTTAACAATAATGCAGATGCATACATTAGAAGTCCGTTTCATTATTTTTTTGAGCGTACAGCCAACCTTCATCTTCTGCTGTTTTTAATGCAGCATATCTACAATGCACATTCATTATTACAAGAATGCGCTGAAACTCAGTTCGGATAGTAGCGGGTGAGCGATTTAAGTAGGCTGCAAGAGATTTGGCATCCGTTGTCTTCAGGATGAGGCAGGCTTCCAGTAGTTTACACAGGGCTGGCGTAAGTGGATTTTTTTCATCTCTGTTCATTCCAATTCTCCATAAAGCTTTGGGTTATGCCATTAACCGCACCCAGACATATGTAATACCTAACAAGTTATTATCTAAGTATGCGGCTTCTGCCATATCCAACGATTCAGAGCGGCGTAAAACACGAATAAAAAATTCCGGCCGGCTCCCCAGCATGTCTACCTCGGACAAATCAACCCAAGTGTCCTGTTGCTTAATGGAGCGCAAAGTTGTCACAGGGAATCGGTTTCAGCGTTTCGTCAGTCGCATACTTGGCTTTTTCCCCCAATATCGCGTTTTGTATTGGATTGAATACAGTAATACCAGTAATGCGGCCAGTGAGATCACTGGTGCTGAGGGTCACCGCATAATCCAACGTCCAGACCCCGGGGTTCGTTGTATCGACGTCGGTACCATATGACGTGCCTGTCAGCCCTATCTGAAGTTGTTGTGGACCTGGTAACTGGTCGTTGGGTGGGGCTATGGTGGCCGCGCCTGTGACCTCGTCAAAAAACGACCGGATCGTAGAGGTCACTTGCACCCCGTGCATCAGCGCGTCCACATGCGCAATTTTATTGGGTGCTCCACCGGCTGCGTTCAGGACGACCATTTTCACAGTTTTGATCTTACCC
>JAQTLI010000398.1 GCA_028714995.1 Methylobacter sp.
GGTATTCAGATTCGCATTGATGCAGGATTTCACCCCGGAATCTACTGGCAGTTGCTGGCTTACCTGTTGCTGACTTCCGCCGAGGTGATGGTGTCGATCACCTGTCTGGAGTTTTCCTATACTCAAGCGCCAAGGACGATGAAATCCCTGGTGATGTCGCTCTATATGGCGGCAGTTGCGCTCGGCAACCTGTTCACCAGCGCGGTGAATTTTTTCATTGAAAATCCGGACGGTTCAAGCCGTCTTGCCGGAGCCGGTTATTTTTGGTTTTTCGCAGGATTGATGCTGGTGACAGCAGTGGGATTTGTTTGGCATAGTCGACATTACCAAGAAGAGACTTATCTGCAAGAAGAAACTTAAGACACACGTTGTCAATCAGCAGGGGCAGGTATCCAATCCACCACTACGGCATCCCGTTACAGACCGGCGTTGTTCACCAGAATGTTCACGCTCCCCCAACGCTCGATTATGGTGCTGAACATGGCTTTGACATGATCTTCCCGGCTGACACATCGGCTTCAAAAATGATCGTTCTACCCTCTTTGGCCCGTCGCACCATTAGCATTCTAGGTGCGCATAGCATTCCCTTCGGAGTCCACCAGCCAGGAGCATACAAAAAGAAATTTCGGCGAGTTGATACTTCGAAAAGGATCTCCTGAACATAGCCAAAGTGCGCAGAACGGAATCGGTATTTCAAGTGTCGGAATTACTTTATGCACCTTACTTACCCGTCTTAAACTCCGTCAAAAACTTCCCATAGCCGGCCGCTTCCATTTCTTCTACCGGAATGAAACGTAATGCAACCGAGTTGAGGCAATATCTGAGTCCGGTCGGTTTTGGGCCGTCATTGAATACATGCCCCAGATGTGAATCACCATAACGGCTGCGAACTTCCGTACGTGGAAAAATCAGCAGAAAATCCTCTTTTTTAACGATATTCTCAGGTACTAGTGGACGAGAAAAGCTGGGCCAGCCCGTGCCTGAATCATATTTATCCCTGGATGAAAATAGGGGTTCACCACTGACTACATCGACGTAAATACCCTCCCGCTTTTCATTCCAGTAGGTATTTTTAAACGGCGGTTCCGTAGCTTCTTCTTGCGTCACCTCATATTGCAACGGCGTTAGCATTTTGCGTAAAACGTCATCAGCTGGTTTGCTATATTGAGCGCTGGTTTTTTCTTGGCCAACTGTTAAATATAAACTTGGCTGCCGGTTTGTTTCGGCATGACTGCTTATTGCATATACAGCAGCAACAATAACTAATAAGAATATACTTGTATTCATGACATACCCCCTCTTGTATATGTAATGGTTTCGGGCCTGTTGCTGTGTTATTGCCGAAGCTACAGCAAGAGTGGGGATCTTGCACTCTATGATTTCGGCGAAGTCATTCCTCGACAAGACTCTCCTGAACATGGCAGAAGGAGTCAAGACGAACAGAATTGTAAAAAAAGTCCAACATTTGCCACTTTTAGTATCCGTTTTTTCAGGTAAGCCAGGAACTAGTGTTATAAAAAAACAATAAAATAGATAACACGACTGTTCAATTTTGACGCTCTTTTCTCACAAAAACCGGCAAATTTTGTACACTTTTTTAACACTTTTTCGCTTTCGCCAGCAGTTCGTCGGTCGCATCAAGGCGTTCCCATGCGAACTCCGGACGACCGAAGTGCCCGTACGCAGCCGTCTTGGTATAAATCGGTGTTCTCAGCTTTAGGTGATCGATCATGCCTTTCGGGGAGAGCGGGAACACCTTCCGCACTAGTGCCGAGAATGCATTCTCAGAGAGCTTTCCCGTACCGTACGTATTCACCATCACGGAAACCGGATCAACCAAGCCGATGCAGTAGCCGAGCTGCACTAGGCACTCCTCCGCAAGCCCGGCCGCCACGATGTTCTTCGCGACATACCGGGCCATGTATCCCGCCGAACGGTCCACTTTCGTCGGATCCTTGCCGCTGAAAGCTCCGCCGCCGTGCATGGCCCAACCACCGTAGGTGTCCACGATGCTCTTGCGCCCGGTCAGCCCCGTGTCGCACTGCGGGCCGCTCACCAGGAATTTCCCCGTCCCGTTGACCGTGATTTTCGTCTTCTCGTCTATGAGGTCCCCAACCACCGGCCGTACCACTTGATCAACAATCGCTTGCTTCGCTTCGTCGGTCGTAAATTTGCCGTCGGGTGTAACCACCTCATCGGTGTGCGACGCAGCGATCACCACGTAATCGACGCGTGCCGGCTTGCCGTCGCGATACTCCACAGTCACCTGGGTTTTCCCATCCGGGCCCAGATACGGCATCGTTTTGTTCTTACGCACCTCTGCAAGCGTCATGGCGAGCTTGTGCGCGAGCATGATGGGCAGCGGCATCAGTTCCTTCGTCTGAGTGCATGCATAGCCGAACATCAGCCCCTGGTCGCCGGCACCGATCTGGCCTGCTTCTTTCGATACCCCGAGGTCGATGTCCGGAGACTGGGCATGAATCGCGCTGAGAATCGCCGCAGTATTGACGTCAAAGCCGTATTTGAGCGAGGTGTAACCAATCTCATTGCCGAGTTCGCGCACCACCTTGGCAACATCAAAAAGCTCCCGCGTCGTAATCTCTCCGCCAACGATCAGCATCCCCATCGTCACGTAGGTTTCGCAGGCCACGCGCGACATCGGATCCTGTTTCAGGCATTCATCGAGCACCGCGTCGGAAATCTGGTCGCAAAATTTGTCCGGATGTCCCTCCGTCACGGATTCCGAAGTGAAAAACATATTCTTGGGATACATTGACATAGTGTTCTCCTTTTCTTGATTTACCGATCTTTCACTGACTGTCCTATTTTGGCCGATTTCAGTTGGTCATGACTGCCTCAAATCGACCCCAAGCAACATCTAGCCTTGTATGAAGTTGAGATTCAACGTAAAGCTAACCTGGCGACACAAATAAAACCGTAATATATCCACGCTCCGGTTAAGTGCTATGTTAGGCCAATATGCGTTATTGCAAGACCTTACCCCCCCATTCTTTCTCACTGTAGCCATCTGCCCTCACAACGTCGGCTGCCCGCCGTGAGCAAAGGTACGGTCATGAGCTTCCTGACAGATGATGCAACGCCGAGCGGTAGGATAGGCCGCCAGGCGCTCAATATCGATGGGCACCTGGCAGTGACAGCATTGGCCGTAGCTGCTTGTGGCGATGCGCATCAAGGCGGCGTCGATGTCGCGGATTTCCTGGACGTGGCGGTCGATGGAGGCCAGTTTGATATCCATCAGCAGATCGGCCAGTGCTACCTCGCCCGTGTCGTGCACTCGGCCGGCCAGATCAGCATAGTTTTCCTCGTCGGAGTTTAGTAATTCCGCGCTGATTTCACGTCGCAACGCCATGAAACGATCATTCAGCTTCGCCTTGAATAAATTGATCTGGTGGTCGGTCAATTGGACGGTCATCGCGTTTTCCTCGGGTTGAAATAGTCAGTTTCTGAATGATGCGCCAGGGGTGAAATGCTGTCAATTGATGAACAACAATCGACCCAAAGTAGGCAACCAGAGTTGAAAATTGAGATTTAACGTATCAATGGAGCTTGCGGAATTCGGGGCTTTGCGGCTCCGATCTGTAAATGTTTTAACATGGAGCAACATGGATGCAAAAGAGCGTTAAAGTTTGC
>JAQTLI010000399.1 GCA_028714995.1 Methylobacter sp.
AGCGATCGTCGCGCCGGTTGAAATCATCAAATATTTCGGCGAAGACGCGATTATCGCCAAAGAATGCGAAATCGCTTACAACGCCACCTTAATGGCTTTGTTGTGGGACGGCATCGCCACCAAAAATGCCAAATTACTGTATCAAGGGGTGAAAAATCTGCCCGCCAAGCTAGAGCGGGCGACCTGGCTCAACTACGTGCGCTGCCATGACGACATCGGCTTCGGTTTCGACGACAACGATGTCCGGGCGGTGGGTTACGAGCCTATCGAACACCGAAAATTTCTGGTCGATTATTTCAGCGGTCAATTCGATGCTTCTCCGGCCAGGGGCATGGTGTTTATGCGTAACGAAGAAACCGGGGACGCGCGCATTTGCGGATCGCTGGCGTCCCTGGCGGGACTGGAATCGGCGCAGGAAAGTGGCGATCCAGCCCTGATTTCATCCGCCGTCAATAAAATCCTGTTACTGCATAGTCTGATTCTGTCTTTCGGCGGCATCCCGCTGCTCTATAATGGCGATGCGCTCGGCGTCGTCAACGACTACAGCTATCGCGACGACGCCAGCAAAAGCAACGACAACCGCTGGATACACCGGCCTAAAATCAATTGGGAAAGAGCCGAATTACGGAACAAACAAGGCACGGTGGAATACAGTTTGTTCAACGCTCTGAAAAAAATGATCGCCATCCGCAAGGAAACATCCGCGTTCGCTGATTTCAACGACCGCGAATTACTGGATGTCAATAATGAACATTTGTTCTGTTTTATCCGTTTCAATTATCAGCGTCCGTCGGAACGGGTCCTGGTGGTCGCCAATTTCGATACCAATCCCCAGTATCTCGATCTGGAAGTCATCAGTGGCCGAGGTATTAACCTTTACAGCCAGTTCATCGATTTATACACGGGCAGAAGTCCCGCCCAGTACGATCGCCGGATCGTTTTGCAGGCTTATCAATTTTATTGGTTAACGGAAATATGAGGTGATTGGAGCCGCTTTTCCCGCGGCCGCGTGGGTATTGTCGTTTTGCACTCGGACATAGCTTCCATGAGCTTGTGCCGAATGAGCCATGCAGAGAGCAGGATGACTAACACCCAAATACTGCTTAGAGCCATTATTTTGATGGCTCTCCACCCATAGCGAAATTTATAAAGACCGATAACTCAGGACTCGATGTAGCGAATGCGGCAACAGTTGCGCCAATAATGTCCGGAGAAATCCGCGCCCGATGAGTGAGGCCAACCGCACCACTAACAAAAAACTCTCCGCCGATGCGGCACATACAACACCCAAAATCAAAGCAACGTAATCGTTCTTAGCGAACTGAATTGAATTTTGGCAGCCTAAATAATGTCAAGCCGATGTATTTGTCTGTTTCACAATGACGTTGTTATTCATTTCGCCTCGTCAACCATCTGAACGGTCTTTTCCTCAACCTCTTTGGCAACCTGAACCAACGCTGGGTCCTGAGACAGCGCCGAGAGCATTTGTGCTGGCTTGATAAGGCCGATTTTGGTCTTGCCTTTCTCGGTAAATACCGAAATACGACACGGCAAGGCCATGTTCAGACGCATGTCGGTTGACAAGACTTTTGCAGCCTGCCCCGGATTACAAACTTCAAATATCTTGCACTCCTCATTGAATGCAATGCCTTTACTACGAAGCGCGGCTCCCAAGTCATGAATGTGCAGCACCCCGAAACCGTTACGGACAACAGCTGCCTCAAGGTTTATCGATGCTTGATTAAATGATTTTTCAGTTTCAACTATGTAATACATAAAACCACCTCAATCTAAATAGGGTTGACATACAACGCTCAAATTGCAAAACGCGCCTTTTTATGGCACGTCCCATTCGAATGCAAATATTAACAGACTCATTTAATCAGCGTCTTCCAGTAACTACTGATACCGGCTCAACCGATGCGACCAGATATAATCCGCTGACTGGTAATAAGCCATATTTTCCGTTACCAACGCAGCGGCTGCATCCATATCCAGCTGTTTATGCGCGCCTAAAGGATCATCGATAACATCAATCTTTTGCTGTGGTGACAAGTACACCAGCTTATTGTCTTTAAACAATCCGAGTTTCTGGTAATTACTGATCAATGCCCTGCCCTCATCTTTGTGCATCTGCATAATATCCCTGCCATAAAACTGACTTTCATAACTGATGTTTAAAAGTCCAAGCACGGTTGGTGCGACATCAATCTGACTGGACACGATGTCGTTTCTTACGGCGGGCACATGTTTAGGAGAATAGATAAATAAGGGAATGTGGTATTTATCCACGGGCAGCTCAATTTTGCGCGCACTGCCGGCACAGTGATCGGCAACCATGACAAAAACCGTGTCATTAAACCAGGGCTTGGTTTTGGCCTGCTCAATAAACTCATGTATCGCATAATCGGTGTATTTAACTGCGCCTTCACGGCCGCTGCCTGAAGGAAGATCAATCTTTCCGTCAGGATAGGTAAATGGACGATGATTACTGGTAGTCATGATCTGAAAGAAGAACGGCTTGTTATTTTGATAGTCCTTGTCGGCTTCTTTTACGGTACGGTTAAAAATGATGTCATCAGAAACACCCCAGGCATTGGTAAAGGTCATTTCGTCTTTGGTGAAATCGGTTTGATCAACTATGCGGTAACCATTTCCTGAATAAAACGCGTTCATATTGTCAAAATAACCCCGACCACCATACAAAAATGCAGTATCGTAGCCTTTTTGCTGCAAGACCCTGCCCAGACTGAATAGTTTGCCGTTATCAGGCCGCTTGACAATGGCTTGGCCGGGTGTAGGCGGAATGGACAGGGTTAGCGATTCAAGACCCCTAATGGTTCGGGTGCCAGTCGCATAGAAGTTGGTAAACAATAAACCCTCTTTAAACCATTTATCCATAAACGGTGTAATGTTCTCTTTGTTGCCGAAGGTTGCCAAATACTCGGCGCTTAAGCTTTCGACAGTAATTAAAATAACATTCAGACGCTTTTCTTCACCTGTCGGTTTAATCATGCGCTTGATGTTATATAAACCCTCATCAGCATTTGATGCGCCTTCTGCACCCAATTGTTTTTTGATAACACTGGATAGCTGCCGGTCATCGCCTATCTTGTAAAAATGTCGGTAATCCAGTTCATTATTTCTAAACGCAGAAAAGAACTGATAAGGGCCATTGGCGGCCAGTTCGTTAAGATAGGTATTATTAGAAAACTGATACCAAGACGGCCCTACGACGGCGTAGCTTATTACCGGCAAAAGCAGTAAAGCGCCGGCGATTTTTAATCTCGTTGAAAATGACTCATTGGCATTAAACGTATGTGACAACGCTTTTCTTACCAATAAAAAAGTAATCAGGGTAATGATTAGAATCCCCGACAGCAACCAGCCTAAAGGATAGGATTCAATAATATTACTGACCACCTCATGAGTATAAATCAGATAATCAACGGCAATAAAGTTGAATCTGACGCCGAATTCATCCCAGAAAGTCCATTCGGACAATTCGATAAAAAATAAACTTAGATTCAACTCATAAGTGCAATCGACACTGATCGGAAAAGAAAAGGTTAGCTGATATAGTTTCACGCTTTTTTCAATCCGACCAAAGACGAGAAAGCGCATGAGAAACTATAAACAGCTAAGCC
>JAQTLI010000400.1 GCA_028714995.1 Methylobacter sp.
ATTTGCGCTTCGACTTCAGGGGCGTAGGTTGCTATTTTCATTTTCAAAACATAACCGAAATACTCCATAAGCGCTAACTTAATTTGTAACTCAGAGTTCTGGACTTATTGAATTCCCGTTCCTAAGCCGGAAATGATCCAGGAAACCACAATAAAAGCCAGAGAGGTTGCTCTAAAATTCGCTGAAGACTCAAATAGTAGGCTGGGAAAGATAAAACAGGCATCTCAAGGTCAGTTTTCCATAGAGCCAAGAGATAAAAACAATCCGCATATCAAGAAAATTCGAGTAGTGTCTACCGTAGAATATTACTTGTCTGATTAGAAGACTCAGCAACGCTTTGCATGCGCATTCAACTGCGTCCGTGTAAAGGCGATCATCGAGGAAGATGAGTGATCAAAACCTAACCTACAGCCTTAAACATTAGGGTGGCTCATTGCTATGAACAGCACATCCGATTTAAAACTGGAAAACGATTTTTCGCTGGTGCAGGGTGGACCGTTATTCCAGCTCTTCGTCCGCAGCTGCTTATCGACAAGCGGGCTGGGTTGGCTCAGACGCAGGATCATTTTCTTCGTGCTGCTTACCTGGGTTCCCTTGCTGTTGCTTTCAGCGCTTTCAGGCCAAGCCTTGAGCGGGGGCATCCATATTCCCTTTCTGTATGACCTTGAAACGCATGTGCGCTTTTTGATGGCCTTGCCATTATTGTTAGTGACGGAATTAGTCGTTCACAGGAAATTGAAGCCGCTCATTGTGCAATTTGTCGAACGGGGGATTATCACGGAAGAAAGCCGGCCTCTTTTCGATGCCTGCATCGTTTCCGCACAACGTTTGCGCAATTCGGCGTTTATTGAGATCGCGCTGATAACATTGGTCTTCACTTTCGGCCATTCGCTTTTTTTGGGAAGGGTGATAGTAAACGCCTCTAATTGGTACGCAACCGGCCTGTCGTCGGAGTTACAGGTTTCCCCGGCCGGTTACTGGCTTGTTTATGTCAGTCTTCCAGTCTATCAATTTCTTCTTATCCGCTGGTTGTTCCGCTTTATCATTTGGACGCGTTTTCTTTGGCAGGTGTCGTGTCTCAATCTCTCTCTTGTACCAACGCACCCGGATCGGGCAGGGGGGTTGGGTTTTCTCTCACAAAGCGCCCTGGCATTCATTCCGTTCCTTCTGTCTCAGGGCGCCTTGCTTTCCGCTATGATCGGGCAACGTATTTTGTACGAGGGGGCAACATTGCTGATCTTCAAGCCCGAAATTGCCGCCATTGTGGTGTTTATTCTGCTGCTGGTGCTCGGCCCATTATGCGTATTCACTCCCCTCCTGGCAAAAACCAAACGGGAAGGCCTGCTGACCTATGGTGCCTTGGCAAGCCACTATGTCCGCGAGTTCGACAACAAATGGCTGCAAGGCAAGGCAACTCAGGACGAAGTATTGCTTGGCAGCAGCGACATCCAGTCCTTGGCCGATTTGAACAACAGCATTGAAGTGATTCGCACGATGCAGGTGTTTCCTTTCGGCAAGCAAACGGTATTGCAAGCCGCAGTAGTTGCATTGTTACCCTTGCTACCGCTGTTACTGACGCTGATTTCGCTGGAAGATTTATTGAAGCGGCTGATAGGGGTTCTGTTGTGACCTGATTCAGGTTTACAGAGAGGAAAAGGCCATGACTACTGTAAAAATAAAAGCTGATTACTCGCGACTCAGGTCAGAATCTGACTGATCTCAAAAACATGGTATGCCCATCCTGGTATGTCGATATATAGGCCAGAGTTTGCTAAATTGCCTCCTTCATATTCGTACTGCTGGACATTCATCAAATCACTGAATTGCCATCGCCCTTGCCGAAAGTCCGGAAAAGGCAAGCGCACATAACACTGCGATTGGTTAGAAGCGAAGTTGACCACCACTATCAATAACTCGCGATTTGCCCCTTGCCAGGCAAAAGCGATGAAGCAATCCCACGTCCAGTTTCCATCCCAGGCAGGAAGACATTCCAGAAGATGCCAATCGCCATTGCGGACCACATCATGGTGTAGGACGGCCAATAAGCGTTCGTAAAATTGATGGATTTCTTCATTCGGCGGTTCAGCAGGTGCACGAACAAGTTGCGGAGAAATGTGCTTAGTCCGGCCTTCGAACTGGCCGTTGTGGAAAAACCGCATTCCGGGTATCAAGTAGCTAAGCACTGCGCTGGCCCGATGCACCGGGTCCGGGAAAGTTGCGGCAGCGCGCGGTTCGTCATGATTTTCCAGGAAGCGTGCCAGCCGATTCTGAAAGTCAGGCGAGGCGAGCAGGTGTTCGCGAATGGGTCTTGCAAGTCCACCCCGTAACCGGTCATAGAGCCGTTTGTCATAGGTGTAATCAAAACCCTGCTGTTGTAATGTCCACTCAAAATCCCAGTAGACCTCAGCCATGAACAGGAAGGAGAGATGCTGCCGGCGCACGCGCTCGATGGCCATGGGCCAGAAAGGGGGCATGTGGATTCCCCAAGTGCGTTCGAAGACTTCCGGCAAAATCAGCATGGCCATGTCGCAGCGTATGCCGTCGCACATGTCGGCAATTTTCAACAATTCCCCGATCATCGCTTCTTGCAAGTCGGTGTTACCATAATTCAACTGCAGCGTGTCTGTCCAACCCGGAATATAGGGATCTCGGCCATGGGCCAGGATCAAGCTGCCTTGAGGGGTGTTCAGACGGACATAGTTTTGGGGTGACTGGGCAAGACTGTCTTCCGAGCCGTGGACGTAAAATTCAGGGTGTTCTTCGATCCACGGATGGTCAAGGGCGGTATGATTGGGTACGAAATCCAGCAACAAGCATATGCCGCGCTGCCTTAATCGCTGTCGTAACCGGGCAAGTGCGGCGTTTCCGCCCAAAGCCGGCGCTACCGAATAAGCCTGAATCGCAAATCCCGAACCGTCGATGTCTTCTTCTTGCAAATTGGGCAGCGTCTGTTGAAACTCGCGGCGCAATTCAGGAATGCTTCGGGACACTTCCCGGCTGGCCGAACCGGTCTGCCAAACGCTCAGCAACCAGACCCAATCGACACCCCAATGTTCCAGGCGATCCAGGTCGGCGTCCGGAATATCGTCCAAACTGGCAGGTCGACCCAGCGACTCGGAAAGATCGGTCAGCCTTACGCGGGTATTGATCTGATAAAGCAGCGGATAGCGTGGACTTTCCATGATTATGCCCCTCAAGTGTAAAAACGGCTTTCAATTTTTTTCACTACTTAGCGCTGTTTTCCCAGTCAAGAAAAACAGCGTATACATTAAAAACAATAAGATAGTAAGTTACAATCGGCAAACTTTGACGCTCTTTTATTGTAAAACCGGCAAATTTCTACGCTCTTTTACACATAAAAAAGCCCAACCGTTTTCGGTTGGGCTTTGGGTATTTGGTGGAGGCGGGGGGAATTGAACCCCCGTCCGTAAGTACTCCGCCACAAGGTCTACATGCTTATCCCGTCTTTGATTTAGCTAATGACTACCCGTCGGGCCAAGAAAATCACCAGCGATTCCGTAAGGTTTTAGCGCATCCACACCGGACGGATTTCAGCGCGATCTTATGTAAATGACCTCTGAGCGTTCAGCGAACTGAACTCCACCCGCATAAGCACAGATGGTCAAAGGAATGGT
>JAQTLI010000401.1 GCA_028714995.1 Methylobacter sp.
TATACAGAGTCTTATCAACTTGTCAACACCCTGTTGACTTTATTTTCTTTCCGTCCTTGCCGAGGCTAATTACCGAACCCCGAAGAAGCCGACCATTATAGCCTACTCAGCTCGACTGTCAACATCCTTGCCAACTTTATTCCCTACTGCCTACTCTCCCCCAAGGCCTAGCCTCCGAAAGAACTGCGAATTATACAGCCCTCACTAACTCCGTCAAGAAGTTATTCCTTTAACCAGATTATTTACTTTCCTTTGAGCTCAACCAATCTAAATATCTCGCAATGCCTTGCTTAACGGTCAGGAAGTCTTTCGCATAGCCAGCGCTTCTTAATCCAGAAATATCAGCTTGGGTATAACTCTGATAAACGCCTTTTAGATGCTCAGGAAATGGAATATATTCAATATGCCCATCTTTATGCCAATCAATCACTGCCTGAGCGACGGCATTAAATGTTTCCGCACATCCCGTTCCTACGTTGTATATACCATGCCGCTCTGGATGGTCTAAAAACCACAAATTAACATCTACAACGTCATCAACATGTACAAAGTCCCGCTTTTGTTCTCCGTTAGCCATTCCGTCACAACCCTCAAACAGCTTGGCTTTTTTTTGCTCAATAACTTGCTGATTAAAATGGAATGCCGTACTGCTCATAGGGCCTTTGTGCTGTTCTCGTGGCCCGTATACATTAAAATAGCGAAAACCGACTATTGGGCTTTTTGTTTTTGTTAATAAAGGACGCACATATTGGTCGAATTGAAATTTTGAATAAGCATACATATTGATAGGATGCTCGCAGCTGCGGTCAACACGAAAACCATGTTCGCCACTCCCGTAAACTGAAGCGGAAGACGCGTACATAAATGCTGCCCCCTTTGCGACGCACCAATGCAATAAGCGCTTTGAATAAGCATAATTATTTATCATAACATACTGCCCATCCCATTCAGTCGTCGCAGAACAGGCTCCCTGATGAAAAACCGCACGCACTCCATTTAGAAATGTCGACGATTCAATCTTCTCTATAAATTCCGCCTTATCCATATAATCAGCGATATCAAGATCCGCTATATTATGCATTTTTCGGCCATTAACCAGATGATCAACCAACAATATATTGCGCTCACCTCGCTGGTTCAATGCCCGGATAAGATTACTGCCAATAAAGCCTGCGCCACCCGTAACAACAATCATTTTAGTCCTCTCGCTTTTTTAATCATCGCAGTTGTAGACTGGCCATCAACAAACTGTAAAATCTTTACTTCACCGCCCGCCTTAATGACGCAATCACCACCGGCGACTTGCTCGGGACGATAATCCCCCCCCTTGACGATAACATCCGGTAACAGCCTGCAATACAGCCTTTCAGGCGTTTCTTCTTCAAATGAAACCACCCAGTCTACGCAAGCCAATGCCGCCAAAACAGTCATTCGCTCCTGCAAGCCATTAATAGGCCGCGAGTCTCCTTTGAGCTGCCTGACTGATGCATCTGAATTAACAGCCACAATCAAACGATCGCCCAATGCCTTCGCCTGCTCCAAGTAAGCCACATGACCGGCATGCAGCAAATCAAAACAACCGTTAGTCATGATTATCCGCTCGTCATTTGCTTTTGCCCTGACGATAAGCTGGGCCAACTCATCCTCCGAAACGACGCCATATAATAGATCCCTATCACTATGCATCGCCCGCGTTAACTCCTGCATTGATACGGTTGATGTACCGAGCTTTCCAACGACAATGCCTCCCGCCAAGTTAGCCAGATACATCGAATCATACAATGACATATCAAGCGCCACACCCAGAGCCATTACGGCAATAACAGTATCCCCAGCACCTGTTACATCAAATACATCTTTGGCTTGAGCGGGTAATGAGTTAACCTGGCTTTCCTGTATCAGCGTCATGCCCGCCTCGCCACGAGTCAGTAAAAGTGTTTGAATATGTTGTTCTTTTAAAAGTTCGCGACCTTTTTCAATTAGGCTATTTTCAGTCTCACAAACACCAACCACTGCATGCAATTCAGACAAGTTTGGCGTTATCACGTCCGCTCGAGCGTAACGCTGATAATCCACGCCTTTTGGATCCACCAAAACCTTAACGCCTGACTTCTTGGCCTGGACTATATAAGCTGCAACATCCGCCAACGTTCCTTTACCATAATCCGAAAAAACAATAACATCGCTTTTAGGCAAATGGCGAATCAACCGCTTCATCATGGCATCTCGATCGAACTCCGTGGGCGTATCCTCAAAATCGAGCCGAATCAATTGCTGATGCTGAGCCATAATGCGCAACTTGCATATACTGCGGATTCCCTGCTCAACAACAAAATCGCAGGCCACACCTTCAGCCTCTAACAACCGCTTTAGAATCTCGCCCTCAGCATCATCGCCAACAACACCCAGCAAGGTGACTTTTCCGCCTAATTTGGCAATATTTAGCGCGACATTCCCTGCACCACCAATACGGTCTTCAATATTTTTAACCCGAACTACCGGCACGGGCGCTTCAGGAGAAATCCGAGCGGCCTGCCCGGACCAGTAACGATCGAGCATGACATCCCCCATTACAATGATGCGGGCCAAGCTAAACTCAGGCGTGGTCGCTAACATGCGTGGCCTCCTCAATCACGCCACACCACCAGTGACCTATCAATATATGCGCCTCTTGAATTCTTGCTGTCACGTCTGAAGGAACAACAACCGTATGCGTAGCCAGATTGCTCAGTTCACCACCGTCACACCCGGTTAACCCGATAACAGTCATGCCTTTCAACCTCGCAGCTTCCGCCGCTTTTAGTATATTCTTGCTGCGCCCTGATGTGGATATAGCTACCAAACAATCCTTATCACTGGCAAGGGCCTCGATCTGACGGGAATAGACCGTATCAAACTCAAAATCATTGGTGTGCGCTGTTAAAATTGAACTGTCTGTAGTCAACGCGATTGCAGCCAGAGCCTTCCGGTTTTTTTCATATCTCACTACCAGCTCTGCAGCAATATGCTGACAATCAGCAGCACTACCACCATTACCGCACAACAATATTTTCCCACCCTGTTTTAATGTTTTAATCAGCAACTCTCCGGCCTCTTCAATCATATCAGAGCAACCAGTTAACCGCTCCATCATGACCTTATGCTCTTCAAGCTCGGAAATAAATGTCTTCAAAATAATTGCCCCTAATCAATGTCCGATTTTTATACTTCAGTCTGCATTTCCGCACTGGTCGCGGGAACGATGGCGTCAACTTTTTCAGGATGCTCCTTAAATTGCATTTGATGCAATCGAGCGTAAGCCCCATTTTTCTCAATGAGTTCCCGGTGAGAGCCTCTTTCCACAATGCGGCCATGATCCATCACTAAAATTACATCGGCATTTTCAATAGTCGATAACCGGTGAGCAATAACCAAGGTTGTCCGATTGCTCATTACTTTTTGCAACGCAGCCTGTATAAATCGCTCTGATTCTGTATCCAGCGCTGATGTTGCCTCATCCAATATTAATATGGGCGCATCTTTTAGCAATGCCCTGGCCAATGCCAGCCTTTGCCTTTGCCCGCCTGACAACTTGACGCCATTCTCGCCTATTTCAGTATCAAGTCCCTGTT
>JAQTLI010000402.1 GCA_028714995.1 Methylobacter sp.
CAGTACGTGCAGAAAATGATGCCGATGTTGCTGTCGCCTTTGATGGAGAAAGATTGCATCCGGTTTTTTTAGCGATAAAAACAACGTTAAAAACCAGTTTGCAAGACTATTTAGCCAGTGGCCAACGTAAAATGGCTGTTTGGCTGGAGCAGCAGAACATGGTGCAAGTTGATTTCAGTAACGAGCCGGAGATATTCAGCAACATTAATACAATGGCTGAGCTGTCAGCACTAGAGGCGGGGGATAATAAAAATCCTGTAAGCCAAAATAACTGATTTTGATCTATCCATTTGGTTCATGAGTTCGATTTGGAGTGGTTACTTCAATCGGTAATCAATCAGCGGGCATGCCGGATTAACAGGACAGTATCAGCAGCATAAATAGACTTATTGCCAGTTTTTCTTGATTTTTCTAATCATGCAGAACTTCCAGTAAAACTATCAGCTAATATAGCGGTGACGCTATTCATACTTTGGGCATTAATGTAGCAAGCTTAATGAGTTCAAGCAGAGTGATTAAAACATTCCAGCTTGTCAGGCTAACGCCGCTTGTTCATTTTCCGGTATAATTTGCAGCATTTTTAACTCAAGGCACTAGGGCATTATGTCGGAAATCAATAAAGTTGTATTGGCTTATTCTGGAGGTTTGGATACCTCTGTTATTCTTAAATGGTTGCAGGATGTTTACTCGTGTGAAGTCGTCACATTCACGGCAGACTTAGGGCAGGGCGAAGAAGTTGAGCCGGCACGGGCAAAAGCAAAATCATTAGGCATTAAAGATATTTATATTGAAGATTTGCGTGAGGATTTTGCGCGTGATTACGTATTTCCCATGTTCCGCGCAAATACTGTTTACGAAGGTGAATACCTGCTGGGTACATCGATTGCCCGCCCTTTGATTGCCAAACGACTCATTGAAATTGCCAATGAAACCGGCGCAAATGCTATTTCGCACGGCGCGACCGGCAAGGGCAATGATCAGGTACGTTTTGAGTTGGGCGCTTATGCTTTGCGTCCTGATATTCAGATTATTGCACCCTGGCGTGAATGGGATTTAACATCCCGTCAAACGCTGCTGGCTTATGCTGAGAAGCACGGCATTCCTGTTGAAATGAAACAAGGCAAAACCTCGCCTTATTCGATGGATGCCAATTTACTGCATATCTCCTATGAAGGTCGGATTCTTGAAAATCCCTGGACAGAACCGGAAGAAGATATGTGGCGCTGGACAGTTTCTCCTGAGGCCGCACCCGACAAACCGACTTACATTGAGCTGACTTACCGCCAGGGTGACATCGTTGCTATTGATGACGTGTCGTGCTCACCTGCGACGGTTTTGGAGCAATTAAACAAGGTTGCCGGCGCTAATGGTATCGGGCGTTTGGATATCGTTGAAAACCGCTATGTCGGAATGAAGTCACGAGGTTGCTATGAAACACCAGCCGGTACGGTCATGCTAAAAGCGCATCGTGCTATTGAATCATTAACCCTGGACAGAGAAGTGGCGCATTTGAAGGATGAGCTTATGCCGCGTTATGCATCTTTAATCTATAACGGTTACTGGTGGAGTCCTGAACGCAAAATGATGCAGACTATGATTGATGCCTCTCAGATGAATGTTAACGGTAAAGTCAGGCTCAAGCTTTATAAAGGCAATGTGGTTGTTGTCGGTCGTGCTTCCGATACGGACAGTCTGTTTGATGAAAGTATTGCGACTTTTGAAGAAGACGGCGGCGCATACAATCAGAAGGATGCAGAGGGATTTATTAAATTAAATGCACTAAGAATGCGAATTGCTGCTGCAAAGCGACTGAAATAATTATGGAAAACAGCATAAAACATCGGTTTTATGCTGTGTTATTTTGAACGTCATACTTGTTTTATACGTAAAGTGCATTTAGACAACTAGACGAAACTTGTATAATCGGCTATAAGTAACAGTTCACATTTGATGTGTTATGTTACAAAAATAATAATTGTTCGGACGGGATAGATGCTTTTCATAAGTATCTGGTTCGACGGGAAGTAAATAATGAGCGATATGCGAGAGATAAATTCAGAGATTGTCGAGGTGCAAGGAAAGCTACAAAGTATGCCTTCATACCAAGGATTAATTAAAGTTAACAGGTTTTTGATGACACTGGTTTTTTTCTTAATGATTGTTGTTTTAATTGTAGGCTTTTTATCGGTTCCAGCCTATAACCTCATGAGTAAAAATATCACCCCTACTGAGGCTTATGCTTCTGAGATGAATCCAGTGTTGTCTGTTGAAGTTAATAGCTTGAAAAGGCAGCTTGTTGGTTTGATTAGCGGTTCAATTGAAAATAAATTAGCAACGTTAGAAGAGAGTATCCGGTTAGGTACTGTTACCAATTCGCTTGGAACTATAGAAGAGTTGAAGAATGACGTTAAAGTGCTCCGATCCTATTCGGATACGCCTAAGAAAGAGAATGCCGTTGTTTCTAACGAGCAATTGAGACAGGAAATGTCCCAATTAAAGAATCTTATCTATGTGAGTCTTGCTTCTTGCGGGTTAATGTTGGCGGCAGTTGCGGGCATTTGGATTAAAAAGCGCAATCGATTATCTTATAAAAACGACACAATCCGTTATTTAAAAAGAAACTAAATATAAAGCTTTGTCTTTTTTTACATAAAAAAGCCGCCCTAATCTATATGACTAGGGCGGCTTTTTGCTTTACTACGTAGATTTTTTATTTGCTTTCTATGTATTTGTATAAAGCGTCAACAGCTTGATCTTCTCCGTATCCGGCTTTTACAACTGCTGGATTTTTCATAATCTCTGCTATAGATTTCGGCATGCCGCCTTTGCCTTCTTTTAGGATGGCTTCAAATTTTGCTCTGTCCAGTGTGCCTGCTTTAATGTTAGCAGTTAACTGCGGATTTGAAGAGATATCGTGGCAAGTGCCGCAACCGCGACCAAATGCACGCTCATAAATCTTTTTACCGACTTCAATTTCTTCGTTAGCAAATGCTTGGCTGCTCAAAGCGATTAAAGCAACACCTGCTAATACACCTAATGATTTTTTCATATTGATCTCTCTTGGTGGTTAAAAAAGGACTGCAATTTCTTTTAAAAGAAACGGCATTCCAATAAAAATTCAAAGTAGCAAAGGATAGGTAATTTAACGAGAAAATTCAAATGTTTTATTTTTTTATTTCCCTTGCTTTGTATTATCAATAATGTCCATGAATAATGACTGAATTGTTATGATTTGTTTTTAGAAACAATAAGCGGCATGCGGTAAATTCAGGCATCAGTATGACGACTATGAAACCAGCTCAATTTATCATGTAGTGTTACTACCGTGCCGATAATGATCAGGGTGGGCGGCGTGATGTCCTGATTGGCAACCTTGTCAGGTAATGTTTCCAATGTGCCGGTAACCACCTTCTGATTGGGTGTGGTGCCTTGCTGCACAATGGCGATAGGTAAATCTTTGGGGCTGCCGTGTGCAATTAGAGACTGGCAGATTTTTTCCAGGCCGGCCAGCCCCATATAGATGACGATAGTTTGGTTCGGCGCTGCAAGTTGCGTCCAGTTTAAATTGACAGAATTATCCTTTAGGTGTCCGGTGACGAAGGTGCAGGAT
>JAQTLI010000403.1 GCA_028714995.1 Methylobacter sp.
TAACCTTAACAATATGAATTCCACATCAACATTTCCAACGGTGTTGCGTGAGTTATTACGAACACACCAGACTTTCTTATCCTATGCGGCCAGCCATGTTCACACGCTGGATCTGACGTTGCCGCAATTCGATATTATCATCACCTTAGGCAATACCGCCGGTATGACCTTCAAGAAGCTGGGTGAGAAAACCTTAATTACTAAAGGGACGTTAACCGGCGTAATCAGCCGTCTGGAGGATAAAGGACTGGTTCAACGTGTTGCCTCGGAAACGGACGGCCGCAGTCAGATTGTGCGACTAACGGCGGCGGGAGAGGCCTTATACGAACGCACTTTTCCCGAGCATCTGACATTCATTTATCGGATATTTAACGATTATTCCCCGGAGGACATAGCGACTCTTGAAGCCACTCTGCTGCGGTTGCGTAGAGCTGTCATCGCAGCGCGAAGCGATGAAAGCGAACCGCTTGCTGATGAAACCGATGAGTAGCGAATAAATATGCCGAGACTAGATAATAATTTATTAGCTTTCGGGAAAAGGAATGAGCCTCACTAAATACTGCTTTAAAACTGCTATTGGAAGAGTATCCAAAGACAAGTTAGCAGAGCGGCTCTCTCCATATAAGATGCTTTCTGGTTGAATTTACACGTTGAAGCTGTACATATACTGGGCACGATATAAAGATTAACCGTTCACCCTGAGCTGACGGTTAATCCACTCATAGTTCGACAAGCTCACTACAAACGCATTATTTTTAAACTATCGCCCTACATTTTTCATAAAATCACTAACTCAAAAACATCGCATCGCCATAACTGAAGAATCGGTAAGATTGATCGATAGCATGGCCATAAGCATTCATGATGTGATCGTAACCGGCAAACGCTGAGACCAGCATCAGTAAGGTAGATTCAGGCAGGTGAAAGTTGGTCAGCATGGCATCGACCGATTTAAATTGATAGCCGGGGATAATAAACAAATCGGTATCGCCAAAGCCGGCTTCAAGCTGGCCGCTTCTGGAAGCTGATTCCAATGCCCTGACCGCCGTCGTACCTATGGCGATAACCCGCCCTCCCCTTGCTCTAGCTTGCTGAACGGCCGCTACCGTTTCCGGCAGCACGGCGAAATATTCCTTGTGCATTAAATGTTCGGATAAGTCTTCCACCCTGACTGGCTGAAAGGTGCCGCTGCCGACGTGTAAGGTCACAAAAGCGGTTTGCACACCTTTGGCTTTAAACTTTTCCATCACGATTTGATCAAAATGCAGGCCTGCCGTGGGCGCTGCAACGGCTCCCGCCTCTCTGGCAAAAACCGTCTGATATCGGGTCAAGTCGGATTCATCGTCTTCACGGGTAATATAAGGCGGCAATGGAATATGGCCGATATGCTCCAATATATAAAGCAAACTGTTCTCGCCCTTAAATTCCAGCTGAAACAGGTCGTCCGCCCTGCCCAATACTTCGCAGCAATAGCCTTTATCCAATTCTATTAACGTACCCGCTTTCGCCGATTTGCTCGATCTGACATGGGCAATGGCACGATGGTCATCCAGAATACGCTCGATAAGAATCTCGACCTTGCCGCCGCTTTGTTTCTTGCCAAACAGCCTGGCCGGAATTACCTTGGTATCATTGAAGATTAGCAGATCACGCTCATCGATCAAATCGATAAAATCGGTAAATTGCCGATCGGTTATCCGTCCGGTATTACGATCCATACACAATAGACGACTTGCATCACGCTCTGTTAAGGGTTTTTGCGCAATTAACGCTTCGGGTAACTGGTAATTAAAATCACTTTTTTTCATAGCGGGCGATGTTATCAGGTTAGGCTGGTGAATACACCTTAAAAAACATTGGCGTTATTGATCAACTTTGCCTATAATGCACGTTCTTTGCCGGGGTGGCGGAACTGGTAGACGCGCCGGATTCAAAATCCGGTTGGGGTGACTCAGTGCCGGTTCGATTCCGGCCCTCGGTACCAAATACAGGTTTCGAGCAGTGCAAAGAAACATAAAAACCCGCGAAGCCACCAGGCTTCGCGGGTTTTTTATTGCCTGAAATTTTTGTCTAACCCCAGATTTGACACTCCCATCAATAAAACGCTGCCATGTTTTGGTAGAATGTGTGGTTTTAATGGCCAAACAAGCGCCTAATTGCACCCGGCACTTAAATGATTTATTGATTTCACCCATGAAACCACAAGTTAAACTATCCGCCGTTATTGTAAGTTTGTTAACTGGGATTTCAGCGCTGCAGGCGCAAGATTTATCGGAAACCTATGAGCTTGCTTTGCAAAATGCGCCGGTTTTAAAGCAGGCTCAGGCCAAGCAATCTGCCACCGGTGAATCAAAAGATCAAAGCATTGCGCGGTTTCTGCCCAACATCTCGGCCACCGGAGCCAGCAGCAAAAATCATCTGCATAACAAAAAAATCAATAGTTTTCGAGGCCCTGATGCCAATCAGGAATTCTGGGACAATACCTTTAATGTCAACTTAACCCAGCCCCTGTTCCACTGGGATCACTGGATACAATTAAGCCAATCCGACAATCAAATCGCCCAGGCCGAAGCGACATATCTGGCCGAATTGCAGAACCTGATGGTTAGAACGACCGAGGCCTATTTCAATGTGCTGTATGCCCAAGATAATCTGGAATTTGCCTCGGCAGAAAAGCAGGCTATCGCCCGGCAACTGGAACAGGCCCAGCGACGATTTGAAGTAGGCATTCTTCCAATAACCGATGTTAACGAGGCGCAGGCTGGTTTCGACCAGGCCAATGCCAATGAAATAGAGGCCGCCAATAATCTGGATAATCAAAAAGAGGCATTAAGGGAAATCATCGGCGAAAACGATGCCTCGCTGAATGCACTGGGCGAACAACTCCCCTTACTCAAGCCTGAACCTGCGGATATTTCGGCGTGGAGTGATACGGCCGAACTCAATAACTTCAGCATCATTTCGGCATTTAATCAGACCGAAGTGTCACGCAAAGCCATAGACCTGCAACGCAACGGCCACTTGCCTAGCCTGGATTTGGTTGCCTCTTACGGAGCATCTGACAATAACAGCAGCTTTGGTTTTCGAGGCGACACCCAGAGCGTCGGCGTGCAACTGGAGGTACCTCTGTTTGAAGGCGGCGCGGTAAACTCCAGAATCCGTCAGGCGGCCTATGAATACCAGGCCGCCAAAGAGGATTTGACTGCGAAAAAACGAGCGGTAAAACGTCAGGTGAAAGATGCCTATCGCGGTGTCATATCCACCATTAGCCGTGTAGATGCCCTAAAAGCCGCGGTGATATCGGCGACCAGCGCCTTGGAAGCGGCCGAAGCGGGCTTTGGCGCAGGAACCCGAACCATGGTCGATGTGTTGATCGAACAAAGAAATTTATACCGGGCAAAACGGGATTTTTCACGTACCCGTTATGATTACCTGATCAACAGTATCAAGTTAAAACAAGCAGCCAGCAGCCTTAGCCAAGACGATATTGAACAGGTTAACCATTTGTTAGTAGTAAATGGCGGCGGCAAACAACCTAAATAAAAATCATGTTAAAAATATATGACGCTTTTATTTACTCAACACAACCATCACAAAAT
>JAQTLI010000404.1 GCA_028714995.1 Methylobacter sp.
CGAGTGTCACTTCTCCTTTGCTTCTGCCGTTACCGTCATCATGAAAACGGCCGTAGGTTTTGATGAACGTACAGGTTGAAGTCTTCTTGATGGCATTAATGCCATAGGTGCCGTAAAAACGTTTGGCGTTAAGTTGGCTTTGGTAGCTTGAGCTGAGTTTTGCAATCAAGACATTCGGAAGCTGTTTCTCGAAAAACGTCTCCATGGTGTAATCCGATAATTCCGGTATCAGGCCGTTTTTAATGCAATGCGCCATATGCACGTAACAAATCTGGTTGAAGCAGATATTGTATTCAACGGCATTAAAATGCCCGGTGTCGTCGATATAGCAAGACTCGGGTATTGAGAATTCACCATTCATGATCAGGCTTTGCGGATCAAGGCTTTCCGATTGCTGAAACCAGGCATGTTTTAGATAACGACTATGACTGTAATAAGGTTCTAACACCTTATTCATAAAACCATCGTCAATATCTGAAACGCTGATGTTGTCCTGAGGGTTGACAATTCTTAATGTATTCATTGGTCAATCCCTACATAAAATGGTAGATCGTCGTAGATACCAATGCGGTACATTCTGCTTTTTTCGCCAGGTTTAGCCTTAGAGCCTTTATGGATCAACGGGCGGTTGTCCCAGATAATCAAATCGCCGTCTTCCCAGAAATGCGTATGTACGTACTTCGGTTGCTCGACGAAGTCGAACAAGGCTTTCATCACCCGCTCGTTTTCTTCATGGGACAGTCCTACCAATCCGCTGGTAAAACCGCTGCTGATATAAAGTATTTTTTCACCGGTCACCGGATGTTGAATTACGGCGGGGTGGGCGATCGGCGGACATTCGGTTTTAAAGCCCTCGATAATTTCTTCAATCGAACGGTCGATGTCACACGCCTGTACCTTGTATCGCGGCCAGGCTTCCTGCATCGCCATCGCGCCATCCACATAACGTCTCAAATCATCGGGGAGTTCGCGGTAGACGCGAGCCATGTCGATGTATGAAGTTTCCCTGGCCGATTTAGGGAAGAATATAGGGCGTACTGAGGTGAAGGACAATGGATGTTTCTCGAAGGCGCAATCCGTATGCCAGTAGCGGCCTGTGCCTGAAACGCCGAATTTTTGGCCGTCTTCATTGAGGTTGTTGGAAACGAAAATCTCGGGATAGTCGGGGTGATGATAATTCGCTTGAAAATAGACTTGAGGCCGGCCTACCGCATTGGCGAAGTTGACTTGTTCCTGTTCGGTTATGTCGTACTGGCCGCGAATGACGACTACTTTATTCCGGTAGATCAGTTGCCGGAGCATTTCCATTTCGGGAGAATCCTTGGTAAATGTCGTAACATCCCAACCCCTCACCTCGGCGCCAATTTTTCCTGGCGCCGCCTCGGTGATGGATACTTTTTCTTTTTCTAATATTACTGCATTCATGATTTATTATTCCTATGCTCTAGATGGTGGATTAACTAACTTGTCTGTCCTGGTCTTGCCAAAACGGCGCTCTCAACACCCGTTTAAGGACTTTGCCGCTCGGATTTCTCGGTAAGGCATCGACAAACGTTATGGATTTAGGCACTTTGAAATCCGCAATTCGGCTTCTGGCGAAATCGATCAACTCGCGTTGATTGATAACGCCGCCTTGCCGCGGCACGACAAAGGCTTTTACGACTTCCCCCCACATCTCGTCGGGGATCCCTATGACAGCGACTTCGGCTACCGCCTCATGTTCGCTAAGTACGGCTTCAATTTCGGCGGGGAAAAGGTTTTCTCCCGCGTAGATGATCATGTCTTTGATCCTGTCGCAGACATATACGTAGCCATCCTCATCCATGTAGCCTACGTCGCCGGTACGCACCCAGCCACCGTCCAGTGTTTGTCCGGTAGCGGATTCGTTCTTCCAATATCCCAGCATATTGGCTGGCGATTTAATGCAAATTTCGCCGCTGCGCATCGCCGACAATGTTCGGCTTTGCCCGTCAACGATCTTGACTTCAACACCGGGTAAGGGTCTGCCGGCAGCTTTCATTCTTGGGGTGCCCGCCGGGCAATGATCGGCGGGGCGTAAACACACCGCCATATTGCCGGTCTCGGTCAGACCGTATATCTGGAAGAATTCGCAGGCGAAGGTTTCCATAGCCTTTCGTAACAGAGGCGGAGAGATCGGCGAGCCGCCATAGACCAGTCCCTTGAATGACGAAAAATCGGTTTGCGAACAGCTTGGTTCTGCCAGCATCAGTTGGATCATCGATGGCACCAGCACAGCTTTGGTGACTTTGTGCCGCTCGATTAACTGTAAGGCCTGCCAGGCGACAAAGGTGTCGACGATGACGCCGGCAGCGCCGACCGCATAACCTTGCATGGCCCACCAGAGCCCGCCTATGTGAAATTGCGGCAGCGATAACAACAAGGTATCGGCCGGATTCAGCGACATCCATGGATCGCCAGCCGCCAGCATGCCTTGCATCAGCCTGAAAAAACTGTAGTTCGCGAGTTGTACGCCTTTCGGACGTCCCGTAGTGCCGCTGGAATACATTTGCACGGCTACATCATCAGCGCAGTATTCGCAAGCGGGTGGAGTGCCCGGTTTCGCGGTTTTCCACTCCTCGTAGGCCGACCAGTTAGGATGCGAACCGTCCAAGGCAACTATCGTCCGGATAGTGGTCAGTTGCGAAACCAGAGACTCCACTAGCAGGAAAAACTCCTGCGCCACGAACAGTACTTCGGTTTCGCTGTCGTTCAAGATATAAAGTATCTCGGGAGTGGCTAGCCGCCAATTCAGGTCAACCAACACTGCTTTGATCTTAGCGCAGCCGAACAGAATCTCATAGTGAGCAAGGGTGTCTTTACCGAGTATCGCTACCCTGGAACCGGACTTAACGCCGGCTGCGGTCAATCCGTGGCTGACTTGATTGCTGTTTAGATCAAGTTGCAGAAACGTCCGTCGATTGTCGCCCGATAGGAAGGCAATGGCATCCGGCCGCGCTTTGGCTTGTTGGATACACATCTCGGCAAGGGTCTGAAACTCATTGGATTTCGTGGTGTCAAAAGTCATTCTTATCGGCCCGTACTTGTGGGGAAATGGATACTGCTTAACTTGGTACAGCAATTGCTGTGCCAATCGATAATCCAGCCTAGGCTCTACAGGTGGAAAAATAAGTCGTGATCCAGGTTTGGCGGGGCTTTGATCGATTTTAAGCAGTCCCGCCTGAGCATGAGTTGCGCAATTTCATTCAGAAGAGTTTTTTGCGTATTCATTGATTTCTAGCAAATAGTTATGTTATATGCCGCACTTGTTTTGCGGGATTTGACTGATTGATTAATCACATCTGTAAAAACAACAAGTTATGATGGGGCTAGCGTTTTGTATTGTGTTATATGACCTGATTCACAAATGACGAGGTCTGAATGCAACAATATCCGCTTCGGGTACCCGAAGACCCATCGTCAATGAAGCTTTACTATAAGGTATCGATACTCACCGCTTGTATCCCCTAACGTGTCGCAGGTTTGCACGCGTTGACTGGTTTAATATCGAATCGTTTCCATATTCCCTCGAGTATTTTCAAGGCCGGAATTAACAACCGGATCTCGGTTTGTCAG
>JAQTLI010000405.1 GCA_028714995.1 Methylobacter sp.
AACAAAGGCCAACAGGTACCAATGACTATTGTAGGTATCTCCTTGCAACAGGGAGTCGTATTCTGGATGTAGTCGGCGAATGCCTATCCACAAAAGCTGGCAGATTCCAGCCAATGCCGGGATCATGATCAGGAATGCAAGAGCGCCCAGTGTCGTTCGAGCAGCTCGCAGTTCGCCGGATTTCAAGCCCAGAACCAACACAATAGCGAATAGCAGAATCAGGGCACCGCTAAGCGGAAGAACCCAGCTTACCGAATAGTTCACCAGGCCCAATCCGGGTGCATCAAAATAGACGCTGTCAGCGGAACGCAGATTATCCAGGGGCGCGTTGCCAAAATGCTGAGCCAAAGCGAGCAGGATTTCTCCCTGGTGTTGAAGGCTGCCTTCTTGCAATAGTTCGGGGCGGTCAAGTTGCGTGTGATAGCTGGTGTGTCCTTCAATCGCCGCAAAATTCATTCCGGGAATGCCAGCTCGCTTGAAGACGGTCATGTCCGTATCATTCGGCAGGCGCTTATATACCTCGTACATAAGAGAGTTGCCTAAAGGAAGGGGAGCCGCTTTTGCAAAGCCATTGATGAGTTTACCATTGCCCTGGCTGGTTTCGAACATAACGAAAGGGCCGCGGTTGCCACGGTATTCGAAATTCAACACGAGTCCGATTTGCTTCGCCCAGGGATGTTCCGCGACGAAGGCTTCCGCTCCTAGCAAACCAGCCTCTTCGCCATCCGTAAAAATGCAAATCAAGTCATTTTGTAACCTTGGCAGAGTCTTCAATGCTCTCAGCGTTTCCAGGATGGCGGCGACTGATGCTCCATCGTCTGCGGCACCCGGGCCCGTGTGTGTTGAATCGTAATGTGCCATCAACAACAGGGCCTTGCCTGAGACTAGCCCGGGAACGCGAACCAACACGTTGTGTACGACCCCCACGCTTGGCTCTTGAGCCGATTTATTTATTCCCAAAGCGGTTTGGATGTGCGGCTCCAGCCCCAGTGCTTTCAATTCAGCTACCAGGTAATTGCGCACCTTTGCATTCTCAGAAGTACCGGTTGGGTGAGGTTTTTGCGCAATATGGCGCACAGTTGACATGGCGCGCGCCGAGGAAAAAATGGATGGAGAAACAGAGGCTAATAGGGGCGCAGGAGGAGTTGCGTGAAAAAGACCGGTAATGATCAGCGCCAAAATCACGATGATCACTCCGACGGCAACAGTTAAATGGGGTTTTTCTGAAAGCAGTTGTTTTTTTAGCATTCTGAATGATTGAACCCCTGTTAACTGCCGGTTTAGTCCAGTTGAATAATCGATTATTCTACTGAAATTAACTAAAAATATATGCTGTTGTATTTATTGAATGAATTCTGGTTTTCAAATAAATTATCATTTTGATTTTATGAATGCTTACCAAAAATCAATCATCAGGGTATTGGGACAGGTTGCGGTAGCTACAGTATCGAAAGCAGGCGAGCTCATGTTGTAGCCTACGACTTCGGAGAGCTGCCACCGTGCGCGTCCGCTGCCGCCATGGAACGTGCAGGAACCGTCAGCGGCTGTAATGCAAGAGTCTTGCTTATATTGAAAAACCGCGTGGTTTTGCCGGTAATCGACATAGGTCCAGAGGGCGTTGATCGTAACGGCAAATGCTATCGAAGTGAAACCCAGGCGCGGTTTGTGCCTGCGATAGGCTGGGCATGGCGGCTGCCATGCCCAGCAGCGCGGCACCAGCCGCGCGAAGGAGGGTTCGAGTTGTGATATTCATTTTGAAATGATCATCCAAGATGTAGGAATGAGTATGGATTTCGCTTAGGGAATGGGGTTCAGCAGGACAGTGTTGCGATTATAGGTGCTGTCGAGGTAGTCAATCAGGATCGCGCCGGCCGCATCGATGTCGATGACGCGCAGGTTTATCATCGTACCCGTTGCGATCGCCTGATTCGCGTTCAGATCGGTCGGAATGGTGGTGGAAGTGGTGCCCGCCGGCCACATGACCGCCGTACTCACGTATCCGGGCAGGTTGGTAGTGCCGACCGCTACGCCGTTGCTGTCAACAGATGCGACGTTCAGGTTGCTGGCGCCCGGAAGATTGGCCAGCTCGGTCAGGGTACCGCTGGTTAGCTCATAAATGAACGCTCGCCCCGAACAGTTGCCCGCAACCCATGTTTCACCGGTCGTCGGATCGGCCTCACTGATGCGTGTGGGCTGACAGTTGACAGGGGTCGTGCCACCCAGATTGGGGATGAAAGTGACCGTTCCGTTAGTATCCACAACATAACTTTGATAGATGTTGCCGGCGTCCTTGTACCAGCCCGCAATCAGGCCGCTGTCATTGCTATCGGCCGTCCAGATAGATGTGGTGGGGCTGGATAAGTACGGATCGTTGAACAGCACTTCCGTTCCAACGCCATTCGTGAACCTGATAGCCCGGTAAGCAAAATTGGCATTAGAGCCATATCCCGCGACCACGCCCGCATTGTTGATCGCAACGGGCGTTCCACCGGTCATATACGTAATCGTTCCACCTGAGTAGGTCCAGGGGCCGGTGCCGTCGGATCCAGTCAGTTGAAGCGAGTCGTTGATGTCTGCGGCCGTGCTTCTGGTGTTGGACCATAGATTGCTGAGCTTGGTGACGTTCTTACCATCGTAGAACCAAGGCGCCCAGTAGCAGTAGGTGCCTTTCTCATGCGCCCCGTAGGTAAATGTCGTGCACTTCGTTACGTAATTACCCACAATCGCACCATTGTCGCTCATGCGTGTGGCTGCTCCTGGCAGGTTGAGCGATTGCACGGTATATCCAGCCGCCGAAGCGGTGGGTATGCCGGCATACAGTGTTGCGGTCGTCAAGCCTGCCATCAGGGCAATCTTGAAAGGATAAGTCTTGGATGTAGATTTAATCATTATGAAATCTCTTGTTGTTAGTCTGAAGTTAGGAAAACTCTGAACAAAAACCGTCCTAGCTTTGTTCAGAGCCGGAGCATCCTGGCTCCGTGACAAGCGCTGAATCAATCAGAGCGTTCTCAAGGGATGGGATGCAGCAGGAATGTGTAGGAAGTGCCGGCTATGTCGTTGTAGCCGGCCAGGACCGTGCCGGCATCGTTGAAGTCGATCGCGCGCAGGTTCAACGCGTCTGCCGGGGCGAATGCCGGGTTTGCGTTCAGATCGGTGGGGACGGTGCTGAAGGTGCTGCCCGCCGGCCACAGGAACACCGAGAGGCCGGCACCCACCGCCGCGCCTTGGCTATTGACCGCCGTTACTCTCAGGTTACTAGTGCCGGGAGCGCTAAGTTCGGTCAGGGTGCCGCTGCTGAGCTCATACAGGAAAGGTCGATTCCCCGCGCAATTGCCCGCCACCCAGACCTGACCGGTCGTCGGATTGGCCTTACTGATGCGCACCGGTCCACAATTGCCGGCACCGCTCAGATCGGGGATGTACGTGACCTTTCCCATGCCATCCACGACGAAACTGTGCTGGGTTTTGTCACTCGCGATGTACCAACCGGTGATCAGGCCGCTGTCGTTGATATCGATGGCAACGGTCTGTGTCGTGGGACTGGACAGGTACGGGTCATTGAAAAACACTTCCGCAAGGCTACCGCCGTTTTGG
>JAQTLI010000406.1 GCA_028714995.1 Methylobacter sp.
AAGAACCAAAGCGGCTACCCAATCCCGTTTTTCGGTTAAATGACTCGACTATCAGCACCATCGGCGAATTACCGATTTTAACCATCATCTCCTCATCAATGACATTCAAGGTTGGTTTGTTGATCAGTCCTATATCAATGCCTTCCTTTTTTAAACGTTCGACTGCGTCCAATGCCCGATACAACGTCTCGCCGAAGCTGACAATATAGCCTTGAGTGCCTTCGCGGATGACTTCATCTTTGCCGGGGACAAATTTATAGTCGCCACCAAAGTAGTCCTGGCCTTCAGTATTTAAAATAGTCGGTACTTTCGAGCGGGTTGAAAACACAAAACGCAAGCCCGGGTTAAAGAAGATGGTTTCCAAACAGGCTTTCATTTGCAGTGAGTCAGCCGGAAAGTAAAGCTTAGTCGCATAGCCGTCATCCAAGCCATTATCCGCAAACATGTTGTTCAAACCGAAATGGCAGGTATTGTCTGCCATATCGTCAATCCCTGAGTGCGAGAAATGGCCGAGCACGTTGGAATTATTCAAACGCGCCATGGTAATTTCAGAAATGATCATCTCCAGGAAAGCGCTAAAGGTACCAAAAATACCCTGTTTTCCCGCTTTCATCCCGAAACCGGCCGCCGCCGAAAAGTTACCGCGCTCCATAATGCCGGAAGAGATAAACACTTCAGGATAAGCGCTGTGAATTTTGGATAAACCGCAGGAACCTTCCAGATCACTGTCAATGACTAGAATTTTTTCGATGCGCTCTGCTTCGCTCATCCGGCCCATAATAGCGACGACCGCATCACCGAAAACGTTGCGGTTGGCATCACACTTATCGCTGGACCCCAGGAATACAGCGTCATTTTTTGGCGCTTTAATTGCTTTAAGGTGATCTGCAGCAGCCTGTCGACCGTGAGACTCTAAATATTCTACTGCTACTTTTACCGAGGCTACGTCATGTCCATGGGTTGAACCCTCCAGTCCGATAATTCCCGGACACATAAGGCGATGATTAATAACAGCAACGGGGCCATCGGTGTTAATGGCAGTACAAATACGCTGATAAAGATCATCGATATTTTCGCCGTCGCCTTCCAATACGGTTAAACCGTGGCCAGCCAAAGTCTTAGCGATAGAGTAGCCGGGCAGATATTTGGAAGGATGACCGGCGATGGTTACGTCATTGTCATCGATAATCAATTTAACATTCAGTTTCTGAGCGACGGACAAGCGTGCGGCTTCCGCATCATTGCCTTCCTGCTGCGAGCCATCGGAACCCAGACAAAACAGTACCTTACTTGGATTAGCGATAGCCACGCCATTGACATAAGGCCACATGTGACCCAACCGGCCCGAGCTAAATTTTACGCCAGGCGTTAAACCCAGTTCAGGGTGACCCGGTAAATGGGAGTGAGCGGCGCGGTATTCCATTAGACGTTCAGCAGGCAGATCGCCGTTAAGAGCAGACATCAGATATTGAGTGGCCACGCGGTGTCCGGCTTCGTCAAAAAAAATAGGTACGTATTTATCAGCATCGCCCCGGAACAATGCGTCCATAATTACGACTTCCGGCACGGTATCGTAGGGGCCGCCGGTATGTCCGCCGACGCCTCTCGCTGCGCCGGTAGCAGTAAAAAAGACGATCGCATCGCGGCACAGTTGAATATTGGCCTTGAGACTGGCCCGTTGTTCGTCAGTCAGTGTCGTATTGCTTGCGTTTAAAGTGATGCGTTGATAAGCGCCAAGATCGATTGGAAATGTATTCATAGTCAATTTCTTGTTATTAAAGTTAAATCAGCGACCGATTAAAAAGCAAGATGATGTTTTTAGGACTTAATTTAGTTAATGATAATAGAATAGTGACTTTCGATATAACATTTTTGATTAGCCAGAATCCAGGTCTTACGCAGCAAGACAACTGGTCGAACGCCATAGTTGTGAAACGGCGTCGAATATTTATTAGTAACTAGCATCGAAACTGACCGGAAATAATTTATATGAATTTGTTTTCATTAGTAATTTATTTTAAATCTGGTAAAGGTTGGAAGCCGAAAGTGTAAAATATTCGATGCCGATTCATAGCTTAATCGGTTTTACATCCACCATATTGCCTGCAATCAATCCATGAAAAGTTGTTTTTGTGAGGAGAACACAGGGCAGTTGCAGCAGGAGAAGATTAAATAGCAGCAAGTCTCCAGGCACCCATATCCAAAACAACAGTGTGGCAAAACTTGCGGTATACGTTATGGCGTGTATAAATTGATTCGTTTTTGAATAACTACATTGCCAAATAGTTTTCTGGATGAGCATCCCGGGGAGCCGGTATTCCAAAAAAACTATTGCAATAACGTTTTCCAAAAAGAACAATCCAATGATAATCAATTTCAATGTTAAAGCCGATAAACTATCAAAAATAAAAAACGGTATCGAAACTACACAAACTACAACTACATTCACTAGGGAGGTAAACAGTTTTTCTAAAGGTGTAGTTTTACGATAATGTCCATTTTTTAAATGACTGGTTATCATCGTTTAAATTATTGGGTATAACATGGCTGTAGAAAACCTCTATCCAACGCAGAGTAAGAGTAATAGGGGCAGCATTAAATTACACGGGTAGACAAAACACCGTCAATAGAGCGAATGCGGTCCAATGTCCCGAGAGACACATCGGCATCAATATTAATCAGGGTATAGGCAAAATCGCCACGCGACTTGTTCAGCATATCAAGAATATTGAGGCCGGCTTCACCCAAGGCGGATGTAATCTGGCCCAATATATTGGGTATATTTTTGTTGGCGATTCCAAGGCGCACACCCTCCGAGCTTAGTGGAGCGACGACTTCTGGAAAATTCACCGAATGACGAATAGAACCATTTTCCAGAAATTCACGAACTTGCTCGGCCACCATGACCGAGCAATTGTCCTCGGCCTCTGATGTAGAAGCGCCCAAATGGGGTAGCAAAATAGTCCGTGAATGATTCAGCAGGGCAGGCATAGGAAAATCACAGACATAGGCATGCAGGTTCCCAGAGTCCAAGGCCGCCAAGACAGCATTTTCATCGACCACGCCAGCCCGAGAAAAGTTCAGCAAGGTCGAGCCTTTCTTTATGCGGTCAATGTGGGTTTTGTTGATCAAATCTTTCGTCTGATCATTCAAGGGAACGTGGAGACTGATCAAATCTGCACGAGAAACCAAATCTTCAATGCTGGTTGCGGGTACTGCGAATGAAGAAAGATGCCAGGCATTCTCCAGCGAGATAAAAGGATCAAACCCTATCACATTTAAACCCAAGGCAACGGCAGCGTTGGCCACTTTTACTCCTACCGCACCCAAACCCAGTACCCCCAGGGTTTTTCCAGATAACTCAAAGCCGACAAAATGCTTCTTATTTCTCTCAATTAGGTCATTAATGGTTTCCTCGTCCCCCTCCAAACTGCTAACAAAATCCAGCGCCGCCGCGATGTTTCGGGAAGCCAGCAGCATCCCTCCGATGGTCAGTTCTGCTACGGCGTTTGAGTTGGCACCCGGCGCATAGAATACTGGAATACCCCGTTTCGTGTATTCTTCCACCGGGATATTGTTGACGCCAGCA
>JAQTLI010000407.1 GCA_028714995.1 Methylobacter sp.
TGGCCGCCGCCATTTATTCTGAAGAGGCAAATCCCATCGTGCAAGCAGGAGTTGTTCCTGAAGATGTATTAGTTGCCGCGAATGCGAAGAAAAAAAATATGTTCCGCTATATGAGGCGTCGTGACATTAACGATGAACCCAAAGTACTGGTAGCCTTGATCAGTCCAATGGTAGTCGATGGTTTAACTGTCGGTTATGCGCTTATCAGCGTTGATCGTTCAATAATGGAGATAGCTAAAAAACAAACCGTTCAGACCGTTAGCCTGGCAACCATGTTACTTATTGTGATTGGTTTTATCGCCTCCATTATACTGGGCAAACGTTTGACACGCCCGATACAGCAACTCATGAAGGCAAGTGGTGAGGTATCTGCAGGTAATTATGAATTCCGGTTTACGAATAGTCGTAATGATGAACTAGGGGCTTTAATGCAGGCCATGAACGAGATGGCCGAGGGTTTATTGCGCAAGGAATATGTGGAGAAAACATTTTCCCGTTATGTTGCACCCAAGGTTGCCAGGGAAGTACTAAAGAATATTACGCAGACTGATCTTGGTGGACGTTATGTGCATGCCAGCGTATTGTTCGCTGATATCGTGGGTTTCACTGAATTGTCGGAGAGCATGCCGCCGGATAAAGTTAATGCCCTGCTTAATGAATACTTCGGCTATATAGCTCAGATAGTTCATATTTATCATGGTCATATCGATAAATACATTGGTGATTGCGTAATGGCTGTTTTCGGTGCCCCGGAACACGACGCGTTACATGCCCAACATGCAGTGGAATGCGCAGTGCTTATTCAGAAGCTGGTTGAAGAGCTTAATAAACGGCGTAAGGCACAAGGTCTGGCACAATTAATGTTTCATATCGGTATTAATAGTGGTGCTATGTTAGCCGGCAATATAGGCACTGCCGATCGTATGGAATATACGGTAATGGGGAAGGCGGTGATTATAGCCGCGCGCCTGACTTCTAATGCTGACTCAGGCCGGATTTTGATTGGCAAGGTTATGCATGATGCCATCCAGGAAACTGGACATATACTCTGCGAGCAACACAGTACGATTACTTTGCGTGGCACGATGCAACCGCTATCGATATTTTCAGTAGTTGATGTTGTCGGGGAGCGTCGTCGTTACATGGAATCAAAACTTGAACAAGTATTAAATTATTCGGAAGCAGTATGAAACAAATCCTTTGGTTATTCGGCATCGTTGTTTTAAATCAAATAATGGGCTGTGCCAGCATTATGCAGCCAACCGGTAACATCAATGAACGGATTGATTATTGGCTGGAACAACAAGAATATGGCAAGGCACTGGAGTTGGTGGCTGATTTGGATGAACATCCTTCTCCAGACGTCACTGACCCTCAGGAAATACAAAAGAAAATCCTTGGTCAGGCAGAACGCTATGAACAACGGGTAATGGCTGACGCTGAAAAATCCGCTAATAACAACGATTGGCATACGGCGCTTGCTTTGTATCAAGAGGCGCTGTCTCGTTTGCCGGAGAGTAAACTTCTGCAGCAAGGACAGCAGCAGCTTTTGCAGCGTCAGCAAGAGAGTCTTGCCAGATTAGAACTTGATCATTTGATCGCTAAGGGCGAATGGATGCGTAAGGATCTGTTGCTTAGTAAAAAGACTGCCTCAACCGCTTCATATGACTGGTTCGTGCAATATAAACTAAGTCGAAAAGAAGCTGACGCGCAAGAGCTTGCTACTGAATTGGCTGAACATGGCCGACGCGCTCTTGAGAGCAGAGATCTGCCGTTGGCAAAACGTATACTTCCATTGGCCATGAGTTTGTATGCGGATCCGGGGATTGAGGATGCAAACAGAAGATTGCAGGAACTGCTAAAGGAAGAGGATATAAAACAAAAGCGAATCATTGATGAGCAACAAAAACTTATCGTCGATCAACAGAAGAAAAAGAAACGTCTTTTTAATATTAAGGTGCAGCGAGAGAACAAGCAGTTGATGGCTGATTTCAAGAAAGCCTATGAAGATAACAATCTCATAAAATCTCAACAGTTGATGCGGAAATTAGAGAAATCCAGTATCAATAACAAGGAGCTTCAAGAATTCAGTAAACAACTCGATAATGATGTGGCGGAACATGTGCAGCATTTGATTGAGACCGGTGTTACTTACTACAGTCGGCAACAATATGAGCAGGCTATTAGTGTGTGGAAAGAAGCCCGGATTCTTGATCCAAAAAATGAGCGATTAACTGCCGATATTGGGCGTGCGACACGCGTATTAGGAAAATTGCAAAGCTTGCGGGAAAAACAGGGAGTAGAAGAAGGGGTTACGAGCCAATGATGTTGGCTCGTAACCACAGGAAGGGGGTTATTTTTTTATCAATTTACGAACACGGTCATAAATTGTCTGACGGTTAATTATCAGCACATAGCTTAATATTCCCAGAATTAAACCGAAAAACAGATTTCCAAAAACAGAACCTTTCTGTTCGGCTTCTGGAGTCGTTGCCGACCTTTTTGGTTGTACGGTTTGTATCGCTACTTTAGAAGGCTGATAGTCTGCTTTCAGATCGGGCAAGCCTAAACTGTGCCATGCATCATAATCTTGCCAGATTGGATAATTCCGTTTCCAGAACTCCTTGGTGAAATAGGGGGCAAGGTTCATGCCATGTGATTCGGGAATACCCTTTTCATCAAGGAAGCCTTTGTAGACGACCAGGCTGATATCACCACCTTCACCGACGCCATTGGTTGTAAATGCTTTTTCAACATGGTCATGGAACATCCAGATACCTGGGCCGAAGCTATGTAACCCATCATCGACACCGCTTAATTCCAGATCCAGACGCTGCGCAGGCACCATGGTGTGTACATCACGCTGGATATATGAGCCGGGGCCATTATCAACGCCATCATAATGAGTTATGGTAGGTTTGTGCCCATGGATATGCAAAGCCAAGGCTTCCGTGTGACCGTTCAAGACACGCAGTTTAACTTTTTCATCCTTTTGCATTTCAATCAGCGATTCCCTCAAGGTATAAGGGAAAGAACGGCCGTTGAGCATAAAATAATCATCAGTGGCATCGGTCGTGTCATATTCCATGTTTAAGTGCTTGGCAATCAGGCGCGGGTCGTTGGCTGACCTGGCAATGATGTCATGCAGTTCTCTATCCGCCGATTCATAATGCAAATCATATTCTCGTGCATATTTTTCAAGAACCGCTACCGAAGGATGGCGCACCTGGCCAGCCCCGACATTTAGGGTTTGCGGCCAGTTATTGGGACGGTTTTCCTCAACCACAAAAATGCCCTGCATTCCCATTGGGATATGGACATGAGGCTGAACGTGGCAATGGTAATACATGGTGCCTGCCTGGCGCGGCTTGATCACATAGGTTTTGCTTTGTCCCGGCATGGTATCCATGTTGCTGGTTTGCGCAACCCCGTCATTGCCAGCGCCGACATGATCCATGAAGGGATGATCAATGCCGTGCAAGTGTATTGAATGGGGCAAGTAATGGGTGTTTTCCAGGATTAACCAGACCACGTCATCCTGTTCGACACGGATCACTGGAGATGGTGCGCGTAACAGTGGATTGGCTA
>JAQTLI010000408.1 GCA_028714995.1 Methylobacter sp.
AACGTGCAGTGAATCAGCTTGGGCTGGCCGGCATTAATATCGAACCGGGATTTGGCAACCCACCGCTCAGCGCAGACGATCCATCGCTCTATCCTATTTACGATGCCTGCGATCAACTCCAGATACCGGTTTTTTTGATGTCGGGGCCCACGACTCCCGATCTCAATTATGCCAGGCCGGAAGCTGTGGGCAAGGTTGCCCGGTTGTTTCCGAATTTGTCGATTGTCTGTTATCACGGTTTTTATCCGTATGTGAACGAAATCATTGGCGTGGCGTTTCGCTATGAAAATGTCTACTTGGTTCCCGATATGTATATTTTTCTTCCTGGTGGCCATTTATATGTCGAAGCGGCCAACGGTTTTCTGCGCGACCAGCTGCTATTCGGTAGCTCTTACCCCTTTCGCGCCATGGGCCAGACTGTCGAGAACTTCTTAAATCTGGGTTTTCAAGAACACGTGTTAGATGACGTGTTATTCAAAAATGCCGAACGCCTATTGAAACTCAATCTTTAACTTAATTTCTTGAGCCCATATGTCAATTCCAAATGATCTTGCGGAAATTCAGAGCCAACTTTCTGCATTGAAAAAGCAGTTGAAAGAAACGGCGGCCCAGAGGGATCGCCAAGGTGGAACCGCTTTCGAGGAAAGACAACTTTTCAGGGACAGTGGCTTGTTGAAGCTATTCTTGCCGAAACAATTTGGCGGTTCAGGGCAAGACTGGCCATTTGTACTGCGAGCGGTGCGAGAAATTGCCAGCGTCGACAGTTCGCTCGCGCATGTCTTTGGCTTTCAACACCTGATATTGGCAACGATTCAGCTATTTGGTACCCATCAACAAACCGAACGTTTTTTTACCGAAACCGGTCAAGCCAATCTGTTTTGGGGTAATGCCTTGAATCCCTTGGATCAGCGTACTGTGTACACTCGGGCAGAATGCCGACTATTCATTAACGGCCGCAAAAGTTTTTGTTCGGGTGCGCGTGATTCCGACAGGTTGTCGATCTCCGCCATGGATGACAGCGGGCGCTTGGTTGTTGCCGCGATACCCAGTCGTCGTAAAGGTATCACACTGTATGACGACTGGGACAATATGGGGCAGCGCCAAACCGACAGCGGCAGCGTGGCATTTGATCGGGTAGAGCTGTTTGAAGATGAAATCCTGGGGCCACCAGGGCCGTTAGGAAGTACATTTGCCAGTTTGCGACCGCTCATAGCCCAGTTGATACTGAGCAATCTTTATCTGGGAATTGCCCAGGGAGCATTTCAGGAAGCGATCGAATTCGCGCAAACACAAGGTCGGCCATGGTTTAGTTCAGGGGTAAAACAAATCGGTGACGATCCGTATATTCTCCATCGTGTCGGCGAGTTGAGCGCCGAGATACGGGCAGCCGCTGCACTCACTGAGTCAACGGCGACACAGCTTCAGTTTGCTTGGGAGCGTGGCGATGATTTGACAAATACAGATCGCGGCGAATTAGCACTGGAAATTGCTGCAGCAAAAGTGATTACCTCGCGCGTTGGCCTGGACGTCAGCAGTAAACTATTTGATATTACCGGTGCCCGAGCTACTCAAAGTGTGCTGAATCTGGATCGATATTGGCGTAATGTACGGGTGCATTCTCTTCATGACCCAGTGGATTATAAACTCCGCGATTTGGGCAACTGGGCACTGAACAAATGTTGGCCCAGCCCGTCTTTTTACTCTTGAATCCTCAGTAGAACCTCATGGATACCCATATCCAGAACAAAACGAGATTTAGGACTGAATTTGGCTTTTAAAATACTGAGCGACTGCTTTCAGGGTACGCATTTGTTTGAAACAATAATTTTACAAATTACGATAGTCGGCATTTGGCAATTGCCGAACTTCATTACGCCATATCCATCGCTATAAAGCGGTCAGTCGCGACCGGCAGAAATTGGCCGGGATTTGTCTATCAAGCCTCGAATTGGACCTGGAAACATGCCCGACGTGATCCATTCCCATAGACCAAAGAAAGACTGGAAGGGTCTGGCGCATCGATTTGCTTAGCTGAATATGCATCCAGCAAAGGTAGGATATATCGTACAGATTTAGGCGAGATATAAACGAAATAGTGAGCACCACCATCAGCCCAACATCCAAACATCGCCATGCCCTCGGGTCCTCCTTTAGCAACATAGGCCGCATGGAATGCCCCGACAAGGATGTTCAATTCGCCTGATTCGAATTCCTGCCGCGAAAGTGTGATGCGATGCCAACTCATGGATTTTTCCATCTCATGCCTGCTGTCATAAAAGTCTCACTTCAATTTAACCGTTTGGCAAATATCTGGTCAAGCGCAGTAAGACAATTTCGACTGATTGTAATTTAGGTTGTGCGTATGTGTCGGTTTGCTGCGCGAAACCGCCTTACAGCCTTGTAGAGTGAGGCCAGTGGCACAAACCTAACTAGTCGTTCAAAAAGAATGTCGTCGCCGTTAACTCCAACGTTAAACGAGCAATTTCCGACATAAACCGGCCATTCAAAAACAAACCTCGGCAGTCAGAAATTGGCCGATTTTTGCCTCTCACGCAGCTATATTTACTGTCAAATCTATGTCTGCATCTGGACTAATGCCAGCTTCCTGGAGCTTTTTAACTGGCTGCTGATCTTGCAGTTCTTAACAAATTACCAAGGTTATCTCCACTCTCAGCTACCCAATGATCGGCATTATGATTTTGTCCAGCAATGACCGATGCAGCGGCAGAGGCCGATGAGAAAAATTGATCTTGTGAAAATATATAGACGTTATCATGCACTTGAAGAATGCCGGATTCAATGAGTTCACGACGTTTTGCTGCATAGCTAGCCCCGTGAATCTCGAAGTGCTGTTTTGATTCCAATACCGCTTGGCTACCAGCTTTAATTATTACGCCCCCGTCAACCAGTTCCAAAAAGGCTTTCATATTAGTACTGCCATGAAAGTGAAAACGCATGCCTCTGGGTAACGATAAATAAATATTGGCCCGCTTTCCAGCCCTCTTATTCGCCATTTCTTCCTGCACTTCTTCCTGTATTTCAGCCTCCACTTCTTCCTGGCGGTCATCAGCAAACTGTCAGAATCCCAGCAATGGCAGCATCAAGAGAATTTCCCTTAAAAAATTCTCAGCCGAAGCATATTCCTCTTCGCTTAATGCGGGTGTCGTAGGCTGATTACCGTTATCCAATTCAACTAAGCCTGCTTCATGGGCTAAGGCGATAAGTCTGGATTCAAGATGTTGAACATGTGCTTTGTTAGTCTGCCTCCTTCAGCGGTAAAAAATACTGCTTTTTTCCAGAAGGCTTTTTTTCGGGCATGCTCACCTAAACGGCTACCTAGCGGATCATCTTCACCAATATAGAGTTTTTTGCCTCCTGAGAGCAGATAGACGCCTGGTTGCTGATACTCTCTCCGACCTTTGACCCGCCTAGCAGTTCACGAGGAAACACCACTGCTTTACCTGGCCAATCGTCACGAGAAACGATGCGTACACCTTCCGGATCACCAGAGGGGACAAAAACTTTTATTGAGAATGGCCGGTTAATGATTAAATTAAATTCGAAGGTCGTAAGGCCAGCCGCTTCAAT
>JAQTLI010000409.1 GCA_028714995.1 Methylobacter sp.
GTTGTGTGTCGTGGCGGACGGAGGACGAACGCGGGCAGCCGAAGGCATTAATCGCCAGGTCATTTTTCGCTGCTAAAATCGGATGGATCCCATTTTAGCTTTCGCGAAAAATCCTGGCGCGCTGAGTGATTTGTTGAAGGCACTCGGAGCCGAGATTCAAATCGGCAATCTGCACGACATTGACGATGTGAGGCTGGCACACAAGGATGTGCAAAGGGTGTACTTCTGCGCGCCGTTGCTCCGGAATGCGTTAAATGCAAGTACGGTCTTCGCAGCCACGGCCCAAGAGCACAAACTAGGGAGTATTCTCAATCATATTTAATTCTCTGCTCTAATAGTGTATTTTAGCGGGCATTTGGATTTAAATAATAATGAAGCCGTACGGTTCTGTGTGATGACCAATGGGAACGTATAAAGGATCTTTTGCCGGGCAAAGCTGGCGATTGCGGTGTGACAGCAACCAATAACCGGCAATTTATTGAAGCGGTGTTATGGATTGATCGAACGGGTTCACCTTGGCGGGACTTGCCGGAATCCTTCGGGAATTGGCATAGAGTCTATGTTCGTTATAACCGCTGGTTCCATAAAGTGTAGTAGTTCAAACCTAATCTGACAGTTACTGGTTTTTTAGAAGTGCCTGTCAGATTAGGTTTGAACCACTACAAATAATGGCTTTTTCGACGCGGTGTCCTTTGAAGTTAATCATGAGGGTAATTTAAGCGGTGTTGGTTGAGCGCATAGCTTACCGAAACCGATGCTCCCTTTGCTAACGCAACAGAACCGGGATACCCATAAAAGCTTTTGCAAAAATAGGGACTCCCCGACCTTAGAAATGGGGAGCTTTGGCCAAATTTTGATTTATTCAACAACGCCATAGCAATCAGAGATCACACAATAACTTTCATTATTGTGTAATCAAAAGACTGGGCTTATCTGGAGGGTTAGCAAGTTTAATTAACCCTTATTTTGCTAAATTAATAAACTGAATCTTTTTGGAAATTTTCTTTATTTTTTTTGTGTTGCGGTCGGCATACATGCCCCATCCCTTGCATCTTAACACTCAGCTCATTAAAAGTTGACACACCGTGAGCGTCAAAATTACCAGATACGGAGTCATACGCTCCAGTTCCACCCAGGTATTGGATCTGGGCATCGGTAGATAATACTCCTGGTGTCTGCGTTGGAGTAAACTTACCTTCGGCACTAGCAAATAAAACATCTCCACTACCAAAATCGTAATTAATGTTAGCTACAAATGGTTGAATTATCTCCTCTTGAGGGTTCGGCGGAGATAGGAATGTTACTGTGGCTGTAGCGGTTGCCGATTTTCCTCCTACGAGGAAATGAGCAGGACCGATAGCAGTAACAGGAGGTTGGATTAAAAGGTCTGCTTCGATCAATTCAACGGTATCACAGTCTTCCCTATACTCAGTAAATGCTTTAATTGCACTATGAAAGAAACGGTTGCTCTCATTTTTATTCAAAACACCGCCATGCATGAGTTCTTTCAAAGTTCCAACAACACAAGCCTTATACTTTGTTAAAGTAAGAGCTTCATCGACATAGCTACATGGAATTTCGGGGATCAATAAATGTTCAGAGGCCTTCACATTGTATAATTTATTTCGTATTCGACTACCTGGCCATAAAATTTCCAATGCACCGCTTTTTGCCTTACCCAATCCAAAATTTCCTTCAAGACTATCTTGGGAGGCAGTACTGGATCCACCTAACACTGGTCTGACCGCAGGCTGGCCTTTTTCTGGTATGAAAGTCATGACCGCCCCAATGCCATCTCGATTTACAGTCGCTCCTTTCACGATGCCCACTGAACCCATAGCTGTTATCTTAGCCCAATTATTGCCATTTCCCCCACTACTCAACTCAACGGACAGTGTGCCATTGACTGGTTCTATGCCATTCCACGCCAATGAGGCAAAAGGATTGCTCATATCGGTAGCTGAAAAAAGAGGCCAGATATAAGACAAGGAATCAAACGGTGAATTTACAGTAAGTTTAAATGGATTTACCAACGGTAGTGGCTGCGGCCAGTCTTGGCTCGATACTGTGACAATGTCAGGATATCCATCATTATTCAAATCACCCATTGACATTCCATGCACACCACGACGCGAGTGGTTGGTTGAACTCGATAATGCTGCTGAATCATAAGTGAATTTCGCTCGACCATGATTCTGTAATATAGTCCCTGGGTTAGAGGCATCTTCAAAGGGCCCCATGTCAATCCCTCCGTAATATAAAATATCTGTATCACCATCGTTGTCATAGTCTGAAGCCGATGTTCCCCAACCGAATGGAGTTGCAACGATGGGGCCGACGCCTGGAAATGTCATAGATCCATCCTGTTTAGCAAGAAACCATCCAGACTCCCACTCCCCTAATTTTGCCGGGAAATTTAAAACAGGTTGCATAAACGATGTTATGTAATAACCGGTATTGGTAGCGAAAATATCCATTTTAGAGTCGCCGTTAAAATCTCCAAAAGAGAGTCCCATCCATGCCCCAAATCGATTGGTTCCAATACTATTCGTTACATCGAGAAAATGGCCTGTGCCGTCATTTCTTTGGATACGAACATAACCATCATCAACACCTCCATATAATGCTGGAGCTTTGGCTCCTTGGTCATCAGCTGCAACCAAATCAAGATCGCCGTCAAGGTCGTAATCAACTAAAGATAGCGCCCAAGTTATCCGTGCAGGACTATCCTGTATTCCAGAACTCTGACTCTCATCAGCAAATTTTCCGCCCTGATTAATCAATAATTGGTTAGGCTCCACCAGATTGTCATGATCGTATGTCATCAGAGGTAAGCGCGTGTCCCAGTTATTGAAGGTGTTTCCAAGGGCAATATCGAGTAGCCCGTCTCCATTTACGTCGCCCATAGCGCATGAAGATGGGTGCATACCTTTTCCGCCTACCTCACTAATAGCGGTAATATCATCGAATGTGCCATCTGCTTGGTTTCTGAATAATCGATTGCCTGTCTCATAGCCAAGCACAAGGAGATCTTCGTCACCATCATTGTCGATATCTCCAAAACATACTCCAGTGCTATCCTGATCGGTTGCGTCTACACCTGCAACAATACCTACATCTTCAAACTCAACCACACCTTTTTCTTTTAGCTGGTTAGAGTACAGACTATTGGGAGTGCCAGGTCCATTAGTAACATAAATATCCAAATCACCATCTTTATCAAAATCCAAAAGCGCTGTACCAGGGGCACCACGCGACTTCACTGGTATACTTGTACGGTTTGTAATTTTGGTAAAATCGAACGGACCATTTTTCTTAATTGCTTCTAATTGTGCATCGTTCGCCGATTTAGTTCGTTGATAAGTTATGCCGGCCCCGCCATTGGCGGCAATATCTTTATAAGTGACTCCGCCATCGCCAATTGATTCTTGGGTACCCAGTAGCGTGGTGATAATGACGCCCAATAAACTTTTCCAGTTGGCACTAACTTTATAGGTGATCTGCTTTTTCATAATCTCGATTTCCTCATATTTAAAATTTTAGCGTTTCATTGCTATCGAAAATTTTTTATCGTCCTCAGCTAGG
>JAQTLI010000410.1 GCA_028714995.1 Methylobacter sp.
ATTCCTAAGAATGCCGTAAAAGTCAGCCCTGATGAAGTTATTCTTGGCGAAGAAAAAGCCGAGCAAAACGCAGCGGCAGCCGTCAACATTGATGCCGATATTGAAGTTGAACTTGGCAAACAGGTCAGCTTTTCAGGGCAAGGACTGAAAACCGACTTGTCAGGCAACATGAAGCTCATCAAAACCGGAGAAAAAACAGCCATGTTTGGCAATGTCGACATGAACAAGGCGCATTATAAAAGCTATGGACAGGATCTGACAGTGCGCAAAGGCAGTTTCCTCTTTAACGGCCCGGTCGATAAGCCTTGGCTGGACGTAGAAGCCATACGAGTATCAAAAAGCAAAGCAGTTACCGCCATTCTTCACCTGACCGGCCCGCTAGAAGCGCCACAAACGCAGCTATCTTCAGAGCCTGCCTTGCCGGAAGCAGAGGTACTTGCCTATTTAGTTACTGGCGGACCATTAAGCCAGGTAAGCAAAGCGGAAAGCAATATGGTTGCCGGCGCGGCATTATCATACGGCGTAGGTCAGGTATCATGGATTGCCGACAAACTGGGCGTAAACGAATTTGAAGTTCAAGAGGGAAAAACGCTGCAAGATACACTGCTTGCCGTAGGCCAATACCTGACACCGGATTTTTATGTGGGGACCAAAGTCGGCCTGTTTAATAAACAAACTGTATTGGTACTAAAACATAAACTGACCAATACCTTTAACGTTGAAACACAAACAGGCACATCACAAAGAATAAAACTAAACTATGAATTTGATACCGATTAATAAAACGGAATAAATACTCCCTCAAAGATTGGAGTGTATTAAGCTTATAGGTTTTGTTATTGTACAAGCATCATAAAAGTGAAGAGGCGCTCTAATGGAAAACGAATTCTTTTTTGCTATAGGCCCCGTGATGATAGGTGCATCAATCATCACCACGTGGGGAATCATGTTGGTAATTACGGTAATAGCCTGGTCTTCAACCCGACATCTGATCCTGTTACCCGGTTCAATACAGACTGTCGTCGAAGGCATAGTTGCGGCTATCGACGACGCCATAACCGCAGTTGCACCGGAACATGGACGGCAAATCATGCCCTTTATTGCTTCCCTTTGGTTGTTCCTGATCGTTGCCAATCTGGTAGGCTTAATACCGGGCCTGCATTCACCCACCCGCGATCTTTCCGTGACCTCGGCGCTGGCATGTCTGGTATTTTTTTCAGTACACTGGTTTGGTATAAAAACGCTGGGGTTAAAAAATTATCTTCATAATTACCTGAAACCGAGCCCAATTCTGCTGCCTTTCCATATTATCAGCGAATTTACCCGCTCCCTGGCCCTGGCCATCCGTCTATTTGGTAATATGATGAGCCTGGACATGGCGGCCATGATCATTTTACTGGTTGCCGGTTTTCTCGCCCCAATTCCAATCCTGATGTTACATATCATCGAGGCGCTGGTACAGGCCTATATTTTCGGCATGCTCGCGCTCATCTATCTGGCCAGTGCCATACAATCACATCAACTTAACACACAGGAGTAACTTATGACCGATATCACCCTGATTGTCCTTGGATCAACCATCGCCGCTATAATCGGAATTGCCGTGGGGGTGATAGGCCCTTCTCTGGCCATGGGAAAGGCTGTTGGCAGTGCGCTTGATGCCATAGCACGACAACCGGAATCGGAACGTTTGATTTTACGCACCTTGTTTATCGGTCTGGCGATGATCGAATCACTGGCAATCTATTGCCTCGTCATTATTCTGATCGTGTTATTTAAAAATCCATTGCTTGAATACATTCTTAAATAGCCCGGTAAAGTGAACATGGAATTCAATTTATCGACTTTTGTACTTGAAACCATCAACTTCCTGATTCTGATCTGGATTTTGCAGCGGCTTTTTTATAAACCGATACTGGATGTAATTGACAAGCGTAAGCAGCATATTGATCAATCACTTGCCGATGCAAAAAAACTGCATGAAGAGGCAGTTGAACTGCGCAGGCTTTATGAAAACCGGCAGAAGCTTTGGATGCAGGAAAAAAAGGCGGCACTCAATGCACTGCACCAGCAAATCGAAGCCGAAAAAAGCGTTCAAATGGACAAGCTCCATGTCGAACTTGAACAGGAACGGCAAAAAACCAAAGTATCCCTTAACCGCCAGCAGCAGGAACTTCAACAACAAGCCGAAAAACAGGCCTTACAAAACAGCGCCCGCTTCGCCGGCATGCTGCTTAAGCAGTCGGCCGGTCCTGAACTGGAAGTACGGTTGATTACCTTACTGATGGATAATCTTACGACCTTACCGGAAGCCTGCAGGTTGTGTTTGCAAATGCTGGGGACTAAAAAATCGGTGCCTATCAAAATAACCAGCGCCTATCCGTTAACAACTACTATTCAACAACAGCTGGCACAAAAACTGGCCTCGTTAATCAACAGTCCCATCAATTTTCAATATCATCAGGATAAGGAACTGATCGCCGGCCTGCGCATTGATATCGGTGCCTGGGTGTTAAATGCCAACCTGCAACACGAATTGATCGGTTTTGCCGAGATCGCCAATGCTCCCGAATAAGCCAGTAAACTCCACCAGTCTATTAGACAAACAGGCAGACTGGCTATCCAACTACCAGCCGGGGCTGCGTGTTACCGAACAAGGCACGGTGGTTGCAGTCGGTGATGGTATCAGCTGGATTAAAGGGCTGCCATCGGCGGCCATCGAAGATATTCTGATTTTTGCCGATGGCAGCCGGGGTATGGTCTTCGACCTTAACCGCGACCGGATCGGCGCTATTTTGCTTTATGAAACGGAAGCCCTTACGGCGGGCACAACGGTTCATCTGTCCCGGCACTCACTCAGCATACCGGTTGGCAACGAGTTTCTAGGCCGAATTATCGATCCGCTGGGTACGCCACTGGATGGACAAGCGCCGCCATCCTCGGTAGGACGGGGAAACATGGAAAAAGGCTCTCCCGCTATTATCGCACGGGATTTTGTCCATAAACCGCTTTACACCGGCATTAAAATTATCGATACCCTGATTCCCATTGGCAAAGGACAGCGGCAACTCATAGTGGGTGATGAGGGTCTGGGCAGAACTTCAATCGCTATCGACACCGTCATTAATCAAAAAGACCAAAATGTGCTCTGCATCTACGTGCTAATAGGCCAGAAACGCTCTGCCATCGTCAGCACTATAGAAACACTGAGAAATCATGGTGCGCTGGACTACACCGTCTGCGTAGTCGCCGAAGCCAGCGCCCTGCCCGGTCTGCAATACATTGCCCCGTTTGCCGGCTGTGCGCTGGCCGAATACTGGATGGCTCAAGGCCGGGATACCCTTATTATTTACGATGACCTGTCTACCCATGCCAGGACTTACCGGGAACTGTCTTTGCTGCTGCGTAGGCCGCCCGGACGCGAAGCCTATCCCGGCGATATCTTCTTTGTCCATTCCCGCCTGCTGGAACGGTCAACCTGCTTGAATGCCGAAAACGGCGGCGGCAGCATGACCGCGTTGCCTATAGTCGAAACCAAACAGGGTGAGATTGCCGCCTATATTCCAACCAACCTGAT
>JAQTLI010000411.1 GCA_028714995.1 Methylobacter sp.
CCTCTTTATGTGATTCAGCAATTAAACTCTATCGGCAGCGGCACTCTGGATGCCGGAAATTACAGCGAAAATGAATTATATCGGATCACTGCACGGGGCGTTGGTGGTACCAACACTGCCGTTGTCGTACTGCAATCGGTTTATAAACGCTGATCCTCCCATCAAACCCCTAATATCGCCATTTAACCATCGGAGCGGTTCTCATGAAGACAAACAACACTACAAGGTGCCTGCATATCGTTTTTCAGCTTGTCTTTGTCTCCTGCTCAAGCATGATATCAACAGCTTTTGCTGTGGATTTAACCATTGCCCAGTCACCATTGACTATCTCGCAATCGGCATCACCGCAGGTCATGCTTAATATTTCTAAAGATCATCAGCTGTTTTTTAAAGCATTTGATGATTATTCTGACCTGGATGGCGATGGGTTACCCGAGACTACTTACAAGCATAGTTTTGATTATTACGGCTATTTTGATAGCTACAAATGCTATAGCTATAGCTCCGATCGGTTCGAGCCCACTACTATTTCCACAACCAAATATTGCACGGCTGGCAGCAATACGTGGAGTGGCAACTTTCTTAACTGGGCCAGCATGACCCGCATCGATACCATCCGGAAAATTCTTTATGGAGGGACGCGTTCGACTGACACTGCTTCTGAAACCATACTGGAGCGCAGTTACTTGCCCAATGATGCACATAGTTTTGCCAAATTCTATAACAATACCGACCTTCCCCAGCTCACACCCTTCAACTCAAAGGACGTGGCAAATGGTATTACTCTTTGTAATACTACACTTTCCAGCACTCAGCTTTCGCAAAATGTAACTAATGCACCTCTTATCAGGGTTGCCAAGGGTAATTTTTCCCTCTGGGCATCCAATGAACGCTGGCAATGCCGCTGGTCAAATGAACTGGACACATCGAACGGCAATAATCCTACCAACTCCGGCATCAATGCCGGCTCTAGTAACCCCACTCAATCCAGTGACGGTTTAGGCTTATATGACTACAAAGCTCGGGTTAAAGTCTGCGTAGACAGTGACCTAGTCACTCTTGAGTCATGTAAAGACTATAACGGCACACTAAAGCCAATCGGTTTGCTGCAAACTTATGGTGATGACGACAAGATACGTTTCGGACTGATGACCGGGTCATATGGAAAGAACAAATCCGGAGGTGTATTGAGAAAGAATGTTGGGGTCATGACAGACGAAATCAATGTCAGTACCAACGGTACTTTTAAATCCGCTCCTGCAACCGGAGGCATAATTAATACACTAAACAAACTGCGCATGTATGGCTATCGCCATGACGACGGAACCTACTTTGGTGTAACGGGTAGCGATATTTGCAGTTGGGGCCTCAATACTTTCACAAATGGTAACTGCAGCAACTGGGGTAACCCGCAAGCGGAAATTTTACTGGAATCATTGCGGTATTTAGCAGGGAACATTGCATCTTCAGCATTTAATATTGATGACTCAGCCCGTATCTCCGGATTAACGACAGCAACACCTACCGATCCAATACCGTCAGATCAATGGTGCGCACCACTTAATATTATACAATTTAATGCCAGTACCAGTTCATATGATGGTGATGAATTATCCAATGTCACTGATATTGGCGCCACCAGTATGAATACTTTAACCAATACTGTGGGGATTGGAGAAAACATTCCTGGAAATAGTTATTTCATTGGCGAAAATGGTACTGACAATAACCAGCTATGTACCTCTAAGACTATATCTAATCTTAGTGATGCACGAGGAACCTGCCCTGATGCACCTCGACTTTCCGGTTCTTACCATGTATCGGGTTTAGGGTATTATTCACATACCAACAGTATTCGTTCAGACCGTCAGGGAGACCAGTTAGTCACGACTTACGGAGTTGCCTTATCTCCTGCAATTCCAAAAGTTGTTGTGACCGTACCGGGCACTTCAACGCAAATTAGTATTTTGCCGGCTTGTCGGAATACCAGCGTTAATGGTAATTGCGCTATTGTGGATTTCAAAATCGTCAACCAAACCGTTACCTCAACCAACGCGACCGGGACACTTTATGTCAATTGGGAGGACAGTGAGCAAGGCGGAGATTTCGATCAGGATATGTGGGGGGTGATTAAGTACGATGTCAGCTCTAAACAAGTAAAAATTACAACAGACGTTATTGCGCAATCAACTCCATATGCAATGGGATTTGGTTATATTATCAGCGGCACCAACAAAGATGGTTTTCATGCCCATTCAGGAATAAATGGCTTCAATTATACCGACCCAACTTCCGTAACAGCTTGCTCCAATTGCATTACCGGTAATGCCGCAACAGCTGTAACCTATTCTATAGGCAGTTCCTCAGCTTTAAGTCTGCAACAACCGCTCTTTTATGCGGCTAAATGGGGCGGATTTATTGATACTGATGATGATAGTAAACCTAACCTGACTGCAGAATGGGATGCCATTAATAATACGACTGGAGCAAGTCATTCCGATGGTATCCCCGACCGATACTTCATCGCTACAAACCCAAAGGAATTAGCCACTTCTTTGGAAAATGCTCTTACCAATGTTCTCCTGACAAGTGGTTCTTCGGCATCTGTTACCGCCAATTCCACCCGCTTGGATACCAATACAGTCATTTATCAAGCCAAATTCAACAGTGCTGATTGGACAGGCCAATTACTCGCCTATTCGATCAATGCCAACGGCAGCGTTGCCGGTATTCCAACTTGGGATGCTGGGCAACGGGTAACTGCACAAGGTATGAATGGTCGTTCGATTTTCAGTTATAACCCGACTGCAAGCTCAACTAAGGGCATTCCATTTCTGTGGGGTAATTTGAATCCAACCCAGCAGGCATTGCTTACCACAAACCAAGTCGACTATCTGCGTGGCGACCAAGCCAAAGAACAACCCTCCGGTTTGCTACGCAAACGCACGGGTACAAACGCATTACTGGGTGACTTGGTTAATTCAGACCCCTGGTTTATCAGCAGCACCCGCAATTTTGGCTTTGATAAACTGCCCGGTACCGAAGGCAGCAGTTACTTAACTTTTCGTAACAGTGCCGCGTTTAAGGCAAGAACCCCGATGGTGGCAATCGGCGGAAACGATGGCATGCTGCACGTTTTTAACGCCAATATCACAGGCACTGGTAGCGGTAATGAGCTCTTCGCTTATGTGCCCCACACTGTAATTAGCTTGCTACCGGCATTCACTTCCCCAACCTATTTAAGCAGCGGACAGCATAAATATTTTGTCGACGGTGCCCCTATTGCCGGCGATGCTTATTTCGATGCCGATGGCAACGCTCAGAAAGAGTGGCGAACAGCACTGGTTGAAACCTTGGGCGCAGGCGGCAAGGGCATCTTCGCTTTAGATGTAACTTTTCTGAATCCGGCTGACTATGCGAGTGCTGAAACGAGTTTCACCGCAAATAGAGTGTTATGGGAAATCAACGCTAGTTCCGCCCCTGTGGCAACCGACTTGACAGATGATTTATCAGGCAGCAACAATCGCTACGGCTTTACCAATCATTTGGGCTATATGTTAGGCCAAGCCTCGAT